>JAUVKD010000110.1 GCA_030596385.1 Methanosarcinaceae archaeon
AGTGCAACACCAAAACGAATTCAAGATGTTACTGCCACCAGAAAATAATAAAAAGTCTCTCAGGTAACCTGTGTTCTGCAGGTAGCAACGAATATGTGGCTTTCTGGGCAGACTGGGGTGATGGCGCAGGCTGGACATATGCAGGAATGACATCTGTAAATGTTCATGATATAAACACTATACCCGACGAAGACCTGCAGTATTCCGTATTCCTTCCTCTAAATCTTAACGGCCGCCGCCAGCCCTGTACTGCTGGACCGAAATTAGTGAAGATCAGGGCAATACTGTCATGGGGTGTTGCACCACCGGCATGGAATCCCAACTATAAGCCCAGATGGGGTAACCGCAGGAAGACAGTGGTACATATACTACCAGGGCCTGCTATTGCAGAAGGTGAGCACACACCCTATATCTCAGTTGTAGGAAACATGGGCATCGATGATATCGATAATTCCAATGGTCTTGCTACCGGCACAGGTGTTATTGCCGCGTTCACTGCAGATGATAGTCCATTTGGTGGAGTAGTTACAGTCTGTGGACATATTGCATTCCCACCAGATACTTTTGTCAGTGGTAGTGCAGGTCCCTCTAAATTGCAATATAAGGTTTTTGTGCGTCGCAGCCAGCCGGGTGAACCATGGCAACAGTTGAACAATTCGTTTAATATCAAACTTGTTGATCAGGTTGGTTCTACGTTCTATGGGCCGTACAACCACACTCAGAAGATCGATTCAAATGGTTATTATACTTACATGGAAGATCTGTATGGTAACGAGAGGCGCTTTGTAGAAGGCTTTGTGCTTGCAAAGTGGGTTACCAGCGCTTCAATGAACGGAATATGGGAAATACGCATAGAAGCATTCGATCCCCTCACGTCAATTATTTACCAGGCTTTGAATTCTGATGGTACACCACAGATAATTAATGTATGCCTGGATAACATTTGGCCTATTCCTGATATCGATATTACGGAATACACCAGCAACGGCGTGTCCACTCCAGCCATGGAATGCGATTCATTCCGCAAAGGCGATATCCTGCATGGAAAATACAGCATGCTGGATGATCATTTCGGCGCCCTTACAGTATGGGTTGAACCAACATCTCCGGCAAACGGTGGTAAATTGTGCATAAAACCAGGTAGTTCGTTATGCACTGCGGGTTCGACATGGGATACACCCCCTATTGTATCACGCTCATATCCGGTTGTACCTACTGGCGGGGAAAAGGGAGTATGGTCCCTTGATACTGATGATATGGACCCATGTGGTTACATTATCAAGGTGCGCGGACATGATAGAACCATCATAAATAGTGGAAAGATCGGGCATTATAACGGCAAGTCGGTTGGATTTTGCTTACTCAAATCGAAGTAAGCAATTGCTGCCCGAAAGGAAATATGAAATGCTTGAGCGGTATAAAAGGAAACTTTCCAGTACCGTTTGAAAATAGGGAGGGGCGAGTGTTCGCCTCTTCCAAATCTTCAAGTCAAAAACAGATCGATAAAACCAATAAAAGTTAAATGAATTATTCATATTATTCAAATTAATTTATTATATTTATATATAAATGGTATATTAAAGAATAGTAACATTTTTGCTAATAAGTTAAAAAAATATAATTAACGTTGATGAGTGGGTTAGTATTATGTATAAACAACATGCATAAATGGAAGGGATTAATTCAAAGTTAAAGAAAAAGGATCAGAACATAGTTTTTCACAGATCAATATTTGATTGGATTTACAATTATACTCCTCTAAAGTACTGCCCTTTCGTATAAACATCTCCCTGCCGCCCTCGTATCCGGCCACTTATTCCCATGAGCGCATCCCTGTATGCTTTTGTTATCTCCTTTACCTCTCTTTTGGTGTTCAACCTGAGGTCAAGTCGCAATACATCCACACCACATTCTTTGATCTGTTTAATATCCTCAAGCATGTTGAGCACTTCGAAATTATAAATGAGTGTCCGCGTCCCCCAACGCTTAACAGGAAATCTGCGTTCTTTCTTGTCAACAAGGAGCACATTGCTATTGCTATTACTGTCGGTTTCGACAAGATCTTTATCAATAAGTGGTTTTAATAGATCATTCTCTGTCACAAGCAGAAGTTCCCGACCATGCACAACGATCTCTATCTGTTGATTCTCATTAAATGCATACGTATTAGAACAAATATGTCCGATCTCATCAAGGTTCAATTCGCTTGAAAGTGTAACCCTGTGGGCCCCTGCATTAAATAATACACAGGATGTGAGTGCATTGAAGGTGTTAAGCTCTTTTTGTGCGACAAATGGGATACCGCATGTTTTTGCAATCTGTACCGTGCCGAGATTGGAGCATGCTACACCAAATCCTGCATTGTTAACTTCATTGATAAGTGGTGTTAATGCTATCAGTTCGTTGTCGTGTGTAATTTGAGGCACTATAAATACGAATTCGATCCCGGCTTCAATTTTCGCATTAAATTCCCTTATTTTTTCTCCATTCTGGTATTTCAGTTTACTGAACTGTTCAATTGGAACATACACAATATCAGCACCGGCATCTGCTGCATATAACATGGAATCAGCATCTTTTACTTCAACGCTCAAAAGGAGTTCTTTTATGTTGTCGTTTCCGATGTTTGATGAATTAGTATCAATTTTGTTTTCATTTTTACTATCATTACAATTACACAGATAGCTGTAATCCGATAACTGCGGGCTTTTACGTTCCTTTTTGTATCCCTTTATAATTTTTTGCAGCAACAGGTCTGCAGCTTTACGCCTTGCATTTGTGAGAATACCTATTGGGATGAAAACATCTTCATCTACCACAACATCTACAAAATCAGCAACATAGGGAGTATCGCCCAGTTTCTCAATTATCGCCCGTATCTTTTCTTTGGTAGTAGGTGATCTTATGGCTTGCTGTACAATATATTCATCCTCATATTCGCTCCCCCATATTTTTCCATTTCCATTTCCATTTGTATTTAGATTTGTATTTATATTTACATCTCTATTTATATCTGCATTTCTATTTCTATTGTCATCTCTTTTTTGTTCTATCTTTATCCCGATCTTAAGTTTTTCATCCTTTCTTGCTGTGACTTTGATCCTTACAGGAGATGGTTTCATCTCAATTTCCTGTAACCTGTTTAACAGGTGTCTGTCTGTTGTTAGATACACTT
This sequence comes from Methanosarcinaceae archaeon, assembly GCA_030596385.1. Classification (GTDB taxonomy): domain Archaea; phylum Halobacteriota; class Methanosarcinia; order Methanosarcinales; family Methanosarcinaceae; genus Methanovorans. Next base: position 3,176 of record JAUVKD010000110.1, read on the forward strand.
CATCACCGGAATTTACGGTTTTACCAGTCTTTGAACTGATCTCAAGTGTAACAGTCTCGCCAGCTTTTGCACTTTCAACTCGCTTTTCATCAAGTTTTATGACATTGACTGCTGACCCGAGCATTCTTGTCCGGGTATGTATCCCGATACCATCTTTTACATGAATATCTTCATGCAGTTGTAATGTAACACTCGTGGTGTATCTGAAATGAGAAACACCTGTGACTTTACCAAGGAACACACCATAGTTTGAACTGTATTTTGAATGTGTGACATCTTTCTCGCCAAGTATGAATCCTTTTGTAAATCCACGGTAAAATAGTTTTGCAAGATCCTTTTCTTGTGCTTTAATCTCATCTTCACTGAAAATCACGCCGTTTTTCAGTTTCTCAACTGCTGTTTTGTATGCGCCTGTACTTTGTATCACATACTCATATCTTTTCATCCTGCCTTCGATCTTAAGGCTTGTGGCACCCGTATTTACAATTTCATCAATCCCTGATAACGTGCAGAGTTCAGCACAACTTATCGGGTAGTCACCTACAATTTTATTGTCGATCCCGTGTCCATCAATCATGAACCTATAGCGCAGCCTGCAGGGCTGGGCACATGCTCCTCTATTTGCGCTCCTGCCACTTAGAAAACTGCTGAAAAGACATCTTCCTGAATATGAATAACAAAGTGCACCGTGCACGAATACCTCTACTTCGATGCTGGTGCTGTCTATTATGCTTTTCAATTCTCCGGTATCCAGTTCCCTTGATAGAATTACACGATCTGCCCCAATGCTTTCAACAAACTCAACACCAGCCCTGTTATGTATTGTCATCTGGGTGCTTGCATGAAGTTTCAAATCAGGGTATGTTCTTCTGGCAAATTGTAATAGACCGGGATCCTGTATTATTATTGCATCAATGCCGAAGGAATATGCGCTATCTATCATTTCAAGGGATTCTTGCAATTCATTTTGTTTTATGGGTATGTTTAGTGCTAAAAATACCTTTTTGCCATATGAATGAGTCAGGTCGATAGCATCTTCAAGTTCACTGAGTTCAAAGTTCGTTGCTCCCCACCTTGCATTGAAGTTGTGTATTCCGAGATAGACAGCATCTGCGCCGCCCTTCAGGGCAGCGAGCAGGGATTTACGGTCGCCGGCGGGAGCGAGGATATCCGGAGTGTTCGAGGTTTTTTTGGTGTTATAGGACATGATTGGTTCCGAAATTTTTGTTTTGTTCATATCATTCTCATATGATTTATGCTTTGTTTTAGGGAATGAGTGAATGTCTATGGCATCATAATCTAGTGTCTCAGCAACTTAATTTTGGAACACATTATTAACCTATGACCACCATGATATCTTCATGGTAGATATAAAGCTTGAAGAGGATGAAGTAAAGTTCCTCAAGGACTTTGTGAAAAAGGGACGGAAAAGTGCAAGAGCTCTAACTAGAGCACGTATCCTGCTGCTAGCAAACCAGCAAAAAGAGGATTCGGAGATTGCAGAAATATTAGATGTTGGCAGAAACACTGTTTGGAGAATCAAGAAAAAATACCACAAAGAAGGTCTCAAAAGCGCCCTTGCAGAGAAACCAAGATCCGGTCAGCCCAAAAAGTATACAGAGGAGCATAATGCAGAAATTATAGCACAGGCATGCACCGAAGCACCTGATGGGCGCAATAGATGGACACTTACATTACTAACAGAAGAAATGCGTAAAATGGATGGGTTTAAAACAATAAACAAGGAGAGTATCAGGCTTATTTTGTATCCTCTTCAAAATG
>JAUVKD010000055.1 GCA_030596385.1 Methanosarcinaceae archaeon
CGTTCATGACGGTTCTCCGGGTTGTAGCACCTGATGAAATCCAGAAAGTCATCAAGCCTCAGCGACTCACGTTATGACTTTAAACGCATACAAGAGACTGCTTATTTGTTTGATATTTCGTGATAATTTTCTAATATAACGTACTTTTAATTGCTACATCATAAAGCAAATCGATAGTGAGCGACGGTGTAGTTTCAGATAGATTTGATATAAGCAAAATCAAAGAGCGGGAATTGCTGCATGGTTTGGTTTGTGAGTCATGGGTTTGGCAGCAGTGAAATGTGCCGCCTGCGGCGTAAACTGATGCTCCGTTCTCTTAATTTCCAGTAAATTGCTCCGTTTCTCTCTTCAGTTTCGGTTAAATAATTCGACACTTGGTAGTTGACACGGCACTAGCGTTTTCCCATTTTTTACGCATTTTGCATTGTTGCCACCAATAATTTTTAAATAAAAACGCTTGCAAAAAGCATAATATGTAATAAATTATGCCACCAACTATGTAAATTAGGTATGGAAGGATGGATTCATTCTTATCCCCTCTTAACTTCTGCGAGTAGCGCCTTGCCTGGCAGTCAGGCGATACTTTTGATTGCGATTGCGAGGCTTATTTGGGAGGGTCATCTCAATCCATCCACCATTCAGTGAAGGCTGGATGTATTCACTCATAAAATGCATGCGGTTTTTTATCTGATGCAAGTTATTTAATGCAAGACCGATCTCCAGCCCATCGGGAAGACAGGCATGCTGAACAGAACGGCTCCATATCTCCGGTGTCAGGTTAGTTCCATTTCATAATTGACACTGTGTGTTTCATCAAAATGGATCAACCCTTCCTTGAAGCAAAACTCGCGGATCTCACTGTGCCCCATCTGCTGTGAGGTTGCACCTTCGTGAATGAAAAGATGTCAGGTTTAAGACAATATTTCACATGTGTATTTTGCGATTTCGTCCGTCATTTCACTGAGTTTTGCGCTGCCGCCAAGGTCATAGGTAATATGTTTTCTTTCCGCAATAACACGCTCGGTTGCTTTGAATATAGCATCAGATCTTTCATTTTCACCAAGATAATCAAGCATCCATGCACCTGCAAGAATAGTTGCTACAGGGTTTACCTTGTCCTGTCCGGTGTATTTTGGGGCAGAACCATGTGCGGGTTCGAACATTGCATAGTTGTCTCCTATATTGGCAGAGTAGATCAATCCAATACTGCCGACCAGTGCTGAACATTCTTCACTTATGACATCCATGAATAAGTTTGTCGATAAAAGGATCTTCTTGTTGAATAACTGCGGGTTTTTTATCAACTGCTGTGCGATATTATCAATGTGATATTCCCATATATCGATATCAGGATAATCTGCCCCAACTTTTTCGACCTCTTCTAAGAATGTACCGCATGTCAATTTGAGGATATTGCTTTTGTGAATTGGAACAACCGTGTCATAATTTCGTTTTTTTGCTTCTTCAAATGAATAGCGTGCGATATTATAACTGGATGTGCGTGTGATTTTCCTGATGGCGATATATACATCGTCTGTAAGTTTTATTTCTTCACCGACGTAGAGCCCTTCCGTACCTTCACGCACACATACAAAATCAACATTACCAAGCGGAGGATTTGTATTTGGGAATGTCTTTACCGGTCGCACATTGGCATAAAGATTGTATTTCTGCCTGATGGATACTGCAACACTTTTCGGGGTACCAACTCCACCTGGTGTGGTTGTAGGACCTTTGAAACAAGCATCAGAACTGTCAAGGATATCCCATGTTTCATCAGGTATGAGTGTGTTTCCGCCGTTTTTGTCCCACCATGTGGCACCGGCTTCACACATTATGAATTCAATATCTGTGTTGGCGGCTCCTGTTACTTTTAACATTGCATCAACAAGTTCCGGGCCAACTCCGTCACCTTTTATGACTGCTACATTTTTACTCATGTTATCATCACCAAGGCAACTTATACTTGATTTAGTATTAAACCTTCCTGTAAAATTCGTACAGTATAATTGCATTGCCATCTTTATGCATAAAGTCGAATTATGCACAGATTGGGGGTTATGTTTGTATAAGGGGCAGAAAAACAAAACAATTTTTTAAAAAGCTGAAATTCAGGCTCAGCAAACATCCTATAATATATTTTCAAAATTAAAATTGACACAGTAAATCATATAAATGAAAACATATTAGTATATTATCATTAGTTCAACAGATTTTTCAAATTTGCTGTTGTGGAGGTTAAGTTACAATGGATGTAATTCCAAATGATGTAATAACAATTTGTATTTTAGGTGGACTCTTTTTTATTCTTATTGCGATTATTGGAGGTGGTTTCAGCATAAAAGAAATCAAAATTCCAAAGATTCAAAAATGGATGAGAGTACTATCTTTTTTCGTGGGATTGGTGTTGATATATTTATCATTTTTTCAACCGCCAATTATTCCACCTACACTAAATGATACTTCAGGTCAAAGACCTTCTACAACTGATAATATCATTTATTCAGATTACGACGTTGATACTACTATTCACAATATTAAATTATTACAATTAATAGCAACAAGTGTTAATGATCCTCCCCGAATTAATGATCGCATCACTATAGAGTTTACATTGCAGAATGTCGGTGAAAATGAGATTAAGTTTATGGACACATTTGTTGCGGCACGTAATCCATTTGAAGAGAATAAAGATTTTGGAGAATCAAATCAAGGTAAAACCATTCAACCCAAAGAAATAATGATAACCAAGGCCAGTATAATTGTTGATAATAAAGGTATTTGGACATTCGGACCTTGCTACTCTCTTGATATCCCCGAAATTCGTGATGAAAATAATTTATGTCCTTGTGAATGGCGTCGTTTTCAAATGGTAGTAATATAAAATTGGTAAGAATAATATAATATTTGCCTTGAATATGTAAAGAATACTCAAATAACTTCAATAAAATATAAATTTCAAGCAAACCGATAGAAATACTAAATTCATGAGCATCTTCGAGATGCCTCGGATTGTGTGAAGCAATCCGGGGTCGTTGACTCAATGCCTCTCGCACCCCTGAGCACATGCTGCATAAGTATGGAAATCGTTATCGGTCCCACTCCACCCGGTACAGGTGTGATGAGTGATGCCTTTTTTACCACATTATCAAAATCAACATCCCCATACACTTTACCATCCTCTTCGGTAATCCCGACATCGAATATAACGACACCTTCTTTTATCATATTGGCTTTGATGAGGTGTTTTACACCTGTCGCCACAATTAGTATATCAGCATCCATTGTGAACTTTTTGATATCATCAGTATAAACATGGCATACTGACACCGTAGCGTTGCGGTTCATAAACAGTGCGGCCATTGGTTTACCGACCACATTACTGTGCCCGATGATCACGGCATGTTTCCCCTGGATCTCCACGCCGTACTCTTCCAGTGCACAAAGCACACCTTCTGGTGTACACGGAACAAACCCTTCATTTCCAATCAAAAGTTGTCCCATATTGCATGGATGAAAACCATCCGCATCTTTTGATGGGTCGATCGATACCATGACCGCCTGTTCATTGATACCCACTGGAAGCGGAAGTTGTACCAAAATGCCATGAATATCATCCCTGTTATTAAGCGTATTGATAATATCGATAAGTTCTTCCTGTGTGGTGGTTTCCGGAAGGGGAATATCCTCTGCAAAGATTCCCACTCTCTCACATGCTGTGTGTTTTAATCGGACATACATTCCGGATGCAGGGTCATTACCGACAAGTATCGTTGCAAGACCGGGAGTTATCCCACATTCGAGCTTTAAATCCTCTACGCCCTTTTTAACTTTCGCTTCCAATTTATGTGCAAGTTTTCTGCCATCTATTATTTTTCTATATATCATTTTGGGATCAATATTCTTATCCGACATTGTATATCACATCTACTGTTATGCTTTAAACAAGCCTGAACTATATATTTTTGTACACTGGAAAACAGCTGCAAAGTTGCTGAACATCTGCATTGACAGTGTCAAGAACGTGCCGGTCATTCACATTGTTGATAACAGTATCTATCATCTCTACGATCTCTTCCATCTCTGTTTCCTTCATGCCTCTTGTTGTCACAGCCGGAGTGCCGATTCTTACTCCACTTGTTATAAACGGGCTTTTGGTCTCGAATGGGATCGTGTTTTTATTAAGTATGATTCCTGCATTGCTAAATGCCGTCTCAGCATCTTTACCTGTCATATCGAACTTGTTCAGGTTCAAAAGCATCATATGGTTATCAGTACCGCCTGAAACAAGATCAAAACCAAGTTCGATCAACCTGACAGCCATTGCCTTTGCATTCTTCACGGTCTGCACCTGATCATCCTTATATTTCTGTCCCTGCGCTTCCTTGAATGCCACAGCCTTTGCTGCAATAATATGCATAAGTGGTCCGCCCTGAATACCAGGGAATATAGCTTTGTTGATTCCTTTTGCGTATTCTTCCTTGCACATGATCATACCACCGCGTGGACCACGCAATGTCTTGTGGGTCGTAGTGGTAACAAAATCAGCATAAGGGACCGGACTCTGGTGTACACCTGCTACAACAAGTCCTGCAATATGAGCTATATCTGCCAGAAGATATGCTCCAACCTCATCTGCGATTTCCTTAAAACGCTTGAAATCGATCTCACGCGGATATGCGGATGCACCTGCAACGATCATCCGGGGTTTGCTTTTTTTTGCAAAATCCATCAAAACATCATAATCAAGGGCTTCAGTTTCTTTATCAACACCATAAGATGCAATATTGTATAACTGGCCTGCAAAGTTCACAGGGCTGCCGTGTGATAGATGACCGCCATGTGTCAAATCCATGGACATTATAGTATCGCCGAGATTGAGCACTGAAAAATAGACTGCCATATTCGCTCCGGAACCGGAGTGTGGTTGAACATTTACATGCTCTGCACCAAACAAATCCTTCGCTCTCTCTATTGCAAGGTCTTCCGCAATATCAACAAAATCACAGCCACCATAGTAGCGCTTGCCGGAATAGCCTTCTGCATACTTGTTAGTCATAATTGAGCCCTGTGCTTCCATGACAGCACGGCTCGTATAGTTCTCTGATGCTATCAGGTTCAATTTGTAATCCTGACGTTCCGCTTCCTTTTCAAGTATTTCTGCGATCCGGGGATCAATTTCTGAAATATAAGACATTTGTTTCTTCACCATTTGATTATGTGTTATATTATAAATATGAAAATTAATTGTAGATCTGAATCGTACATCTATTTTAAAACACTAACAATCCGCCCTTCCACTTTAAGTTTACCCTCAATGAACAGTTTTATAGACAGGGGATATATCTTGTGCTCCTGTTCCAAAATACGTTCAGATAGCGAATCCTCTGTATCGTTTTCAAGTACGGGAACACAACTTTGCAGGATTATCGGACCAGTGTCCATTCCTTCATCAACGAAGTGTACTGTGCATCCCGATACCTTCACCCCATAATTCAGTGTCTGCTTGTGGGAATGCAACCCCTTAAAAGAAGGGAGCAAGGTCGGATGAATGTTCAGGATACAGTTCTTATAGGCACTTATGACAACTTTGCCAACAATCCGCATATATCCGGCAAGCACTATCAATTCGGTATCATAATTGGCAAGGACTTTTAAGAGTTCCTGTTCATATCCGGATACATCTTCAAAACCGGCCGGATCAATGAAAATCGCATCGATGCCATGTTTTTTTGCGCGTTCAAGTGCATAGGCGTCTGCTACGTCGCTGATAACAACTTTAATGGTTGCATTTTCAATGTTTTTATTTCCGATATTGTCGATAATGGCTTGAAGATTGGAACCTCGACCTGAAACTAAAACAGCAATGTTGGTTTTTGTTTTATTGTTAGTATTAATGTTGCTCATTATGAGTTCATAGGGGATAAATATATATTAGTTTTTGGGATTTTCTTATTTTTTCAAACGCATTGTTTTTTCTTCCGCTCATGGATAAGTGTATCAAGTTCGTCACAATCCGACAATTTATCAAGTTCACATCGTTCAATAAGTACCGTACTGTCAACAGATCTCAACTTGCTGTGTCCTTCTATTATGAAAACAGATTGTGTCATAGTGACATTGGCAATGCTGCTCATAAGGTGGGCGCGCTTGATCATGGCACTGCTGTATTCGCTCACACCTGTTAACATGACATTTGCATCATCACTGGATATTGCTTTGAATGGTGCCTGGGATGTAGGAAGTACGTCATAACCAAGTGTGTGCATCAAACTTA
>JAUVKD010000229.1 GCA_030596385.1 Methanosarcinaceae archaeon
AAGTCCTTATAGGAAGTATCAAGGTTGGCATAATCTCCACAGGTGATGAACTCCTCCGACCAGGAGAACCCCCTGGATCAGGTAAGATATATGATACAAATTCATATGCACTCAGCGCAGGTGTAATCGAATGCGGCGCAGTACCCATTATGTATGGAATTGTCCGCGATAATGATCGGGACATGGAAGATGCGATTGACATTGCAGTAGAGGAATGTGATATCGTCTTGACATCCGGCAGTACATCTGCCGGCGCAGGGGATATCATGTATAAAATAATCGATGAAAAAGGTACAACCCTTGCGCATGGCATCAACATAAAACCCGGCAAACCTGTTGTGATCGGATTAATTAATGGTGTGCCAACGATCGGACTTCCCGGGAATCCCACATCCGCACTTACCATTTTCAATGAATTCGTAGCACCTCTCATACGGCGCGCCATAGGAGCAAGCACTGACACAAAAACAGCAATAACCGCAGTTCTTGGCACGAGCATACGTTCAAAAGGAAGACATCAGCTCTTGCCTGTGGGGCTTGTGCGCGGAAAGGTATATCCTGCCGATAAAGGTTCAGGTGCAATAACCACACTTGCGGATGCGGATGGTTTTATCGAGATACGACCTGAGGTTGAATATATGGATGCAGGGACGCCTGTTAATGTGACATTGTTCGGTGATGTGATACGACCCGATGTCTTGTTTGTAGGGGGCACATGCCCGGGCATCGATGTAATCGAAGACCTTACAGGACTCAGAATAAGGGCTATCAGTACAGGTTCAAGCGGCGGTTTCAGTGCAATTTCAAATGGGACTGCCGATATCGCAGGTGTAAATATGCCGGATATTTCTGGCGAGTACAACATACCTATCATCAAAAGAATGGGATTGTCCGGTATCGTACTGATCAAAGGATACAAGCGCGAGCAGGGTTTGATCGTCCGGCATGACATCGGGATATCAAATATCGGAGATATACTTGCTCATCGTCTTATCAACCGCAATCGTGGGTCGGGGACGCGTGCGCTTCTGGATATTAAACTTGGTGAACTTGCCGGGGAAAAGGGCATTTCACTTCGTGAAATGACCGGTTCGATGACAGGTTATGATTCCGGTGCAAAAACGCACCGTGCTGTCTGTGATGCGGTAAAGAGCGGACGTGCAGATGTCGGATTTGGTTTGCGTTTTGCCGCAGACGAAGCAGGGTTGAAGTTTATAAGGGTTGCTGAAGAGGACTATGATCTTTTGATTCCAAAAGATCTTCTGGACATTGAGGAGATTAGAATATTGCGTGAGTGTTTGGTATCTGATGAATTTGCAGAGATGCTTCCTGCTGGGATTTTTGTGTATGAAGATCGTGGAAATATTATTGATATCACTCCACAAGCATAATTTACAATTCGGCCATATGATTCCCTCTTTACAACATATATATTTTCAAACTATTATCATAATTATTGAGTATTCATTATTCGTATTTGTATAGATTTAGTAAGATCAGTGCATAAATAAGATGGTTTTATCTATATCAAAAAACAGTACAATCGATGCATGCGGCGTATTTCTATATCACTCCCCACGAAAATAGTATATATATCTATAAGATAATTCACTTTATCCATTAGTATCTATTAAATGCGAAAATACGAGAATTTCATCGTTGATGGCGAGGTGTGCCGCCTACGGCGGATTGATCCGACATCAAAACTACCTAATCAAGTACCATTATTCAAATAATTAAGTTATCAATATAAGTTTAAAGCTTTCGGAATATATTATTGACTTGACGACAAGAATACACACAATTTATTCAAAGACTTATCGAAAGGATAATAAGACTATTAAAGATATTCTAGCTGGATGCTGTCTGTGTATAGTCCGAGAAAATATGGCATTAACCAAACATAGAAGAAGGTAAAATGGCTAAAATAGAAGGACTCAGAATACAAAATTTTCGGGCATTGAAAGACGTGACGCTTGGAAAATTATGGAACACTCAGGAAACTGCTCCTTTGACACCCATGACAGCAGTAATTGGAAAAAACGGGGTAGGGAAAAGTACACTTTTTGATGCATTTGGATTTCTTGCTGACTGTCTTAAGATTGGGGTTGAGGAAGCTTGTGACATGCGTGAGCGTGGTGGATTTGAAAATATTCGTTCTCAGGGAGAAAACTGACCAATTGAGTTTGAGGTCTACTACAAAGAAGATGGGAATGCACGTCCCATCACGTATGAATTGTCTATTGATATTGATAAATCTGGACGGCCTTATGTTCAAAAGGAGCGCCTGCGACAGCGGCGTAAAGGGCAGAATCGTGGATGGCCATTTTCGTTTCTGATTCTTAATAATGGCAAAGGAATTGTCTGGAAAGGTGAAATAGAAGGTCATCAAATAGATGAAGAAAAGGAGCAGCTCGATCTTATAAAATTTATTGAATCGATTGAATTGATTCTTAAAAATAACCATGACAAAAAGGAAAGTAGAGCAACTGAGATGGTTGAGCTTGAAGATGTGAGAAAACTAGGTATAGCAACGCTCGG
>JAUVKD010000036.1 GCA_030596385.1 Methanosarcinaceae archaeon
ATGACAGTCATACCCTTTGCATCGATCACTTTCCCATTCTTCTTATCAGCATCGGATAGTTCATGCACCACTTTTCCGTCTTTTACGAAGATGTCCATTATCTCCCCGTCGATCTCATTTAAGGGATCAAACACATATCCATTCTTGATTGCTATTGTTTTATTACCAGCCATAATCACACCTCCTTTATTTCAAGTTTTATCGCATCCACTGGACAGATCATAGCACATGTGCCACAGCCGTTACACTGTTCCTGGTCAAGTACTTTTATGGTACCGTTCACAATCTCAAGCAGCGGTTTGCTGTCAAGTTCGTTTAGATGCCCGGAAGCAAGATATGGATCTGATAATGCGTTAACCGGACAGACTATGACGCAGTTTCCGCATCCCAGACACATGTCTTCATCTGTGACCAGTTTCGTGGTCCGGGTTGGTTCAGGAGTGGGTATGTTGACAAGTTTCTTTTCAAACGGACTTTTCTTTGCCATTTCAGGCACGATCGCACTTTTTGTAACAGTTATAGAATCAACAGGACAGGCAACTGCACAGGCACCGCAATAAATGCATGCATCCGGTCTGTGGGTAACTTTCTCAACCCTCTCGCCTGCGTCCCATTTACGGGCAAATACAGCATCGCACGGACAAATATCAATACATGTACGACATGTCTGGCAGGTATCTTCATCTACCTTCCACTCTCCTGCAAAAGGCTTTTCCACTGTGATAGCATCAACAGGACATACATCTGCACACCATCCGCAGTGTACACAGCATTCCTGATTGATGGTAGTCTTACCATCCATACCAGTAGTACCATCATTTGCCAGCCATTGCTTGGCATCGATACACCCCTGCGGACAAACCTGCTCACACAGGCCGCAGTGCATGCAATCGTCGTTTACGGTCGTAGGTTTTATAGCATAATGCAGATACATCTCATCTTTCACAGTCTTACCAGCCTGCCTGATTTCCCGTGCACCTGTCGGGCACACCTTGGCACACATTCCGCATACTATACAGGTATCCGGCGTGCTATTTAGGAAAGCCTCATCAACAAGTCCTCTTGCCACGGCACCCACAGATCCTATCACAAGAGAATCTTTCGGGCAAACCATAACGCAGGTTCCACACACTATACATTTATCAGGAATGTAAACCAGCTGCTTATCTTCTTTTGTCTGAAACACCGATTCGTTCATTTAATTTCCTCCATATTCCACCTATCTATTATTGTCTATTAAGCCGTGCATGTACTGCAAAGAACTTCTTCTCCATACCGGACAAAAGATTCCCCACACTTTTCGCACATTTCTATACATTTAGTCAATTTTATAGGAACTTCGACATTGACCATTTCGTAAGTATACGCATCTTCTCCGGCTTTTATGAGGTCACGGATGGCCTCTTTATGGGAAACCTTCCCGGTATTCAAATACCACGCATGTAATTCCGGATATTTTTTTGTTCTATCCGGATCCAGGTATATCCTGATTCCACGCACTGATGTTTCACCCGCAGGAGCACGTTTGTTTACAATAACTGCCATCTTACCGGAGTCTGCAATCTTTAAGCCCTTGTTACCGATAGTGGCACCTCCAAGTACCTGAAATGGATCCGGAAGGCAGTTGTATGTTTCACATGTTGCAAATATTCGCTCTCCATCCTGAAGGTCAAGCACCTTTTTTGCAATGTTGAACATCTGAATGCCTATAAAAGCCCCTGTACTCAGGTATCCATGGAACGGAACAACTTTCTCAATCTGTAAAAGCAGTTTCGGGTCCCGGATTTGCTGGATAATTTCGTCCATGTGATTTACCTCTGAAAATATTGTATCTAATAATCACCATCTGGTCAATGGTCATCTGTAATTTAAAGCGTTATGATACTTAAACATAACGTATTTATACAAACAGAAATCTATTACAGCAGGTTCTACACACGATATAGTATCAGTCAAGGGCATACATAGTTCCAGTAGATATGTAGGAGATACATAATGAAAAAAAATGTATTGTTTATTATAATTATAATTATAATTATCATACTTCATAGTGCCATCATATCCGGATGTATCGGAGAGAGGCCAAAACAGGTTGCAACAATTGGTGGAGATGCCAGTGATCTTGCATCATTATCGACAGGAAAACCGCAGTCACTCATGGTACATTGTGGTGTCGGAATGAGAGAACCGATGGATGAAATCGGATTAATGTTTGAGGACAAATATGGTATTTCAATTGATTACAACTACCTCGGGTCAGGTCACCTGTTAAACCAGATTGAACTTGCGCAAATTGGAGATGTATACCAGCCAGGGGCGATGTACTATTTTGACATTGCAAAAAATAAGGATTTTATCGGTTACGAAAAGTTAGTAGCCTACCATGTACCTGTAATAGCAGTCCCGAAGGGAAATCCTGCTAATATAACCTATCTGGAAGATCTTGGAAAACCCGGGATAAGACTTGCTATGGGTGATCCAAAAGCCTGTGCTATCGGTAAATTAGGAAACAGTATACTTGAAAAAAATGGAATAAAGGATGCTGTGGAGAAAAATACAATAGCTCTTGGTGCAAATGTGAATGCACTTATTATTTATATATCCACAGGAGAAGTAGATGCTGTAATCACATGGAGGGAATCTGTGCTTTTTTTTCAGGATAAAACAGATATCATAGAAATTCCCGGGGATGAGAATATTATAAAAACAATTCCGATAGGTGTGCTGAGATTTTCGAACAATGATGAACACGCACGGATTTTTGTTGATTTTGTTACATCTGATGAAGGCAAGGCGATATACGAAAAATATGGTTTTGTTCCGTATTCAGACGACGTTTTGGAGTGATGTATAATGACACTAATAAATGACCTGATATCTGACCTGCCAGATACAAAAGTACGTAATGTTCATGTAGGGTATACATGGATAGGCGTTTTAAGCAGAAACTGTGGAGTTGCAAAGAATCTTGGTGCACCACATAATACTATGGTGCGGGATATTGGCGGGCTGACTGAAAAAACGGCATTTGAACTTGCAGAATACTTAAGATCATGGAACATGATAGAAGCGGGCTTGGGCCTTGCAGCAGTTAACTCATTAATGTCTCCACGAGGTAAAAATTTAAATGTAAACGATTTTTTACTTGAAAACGGCATTGGTAAAAAAATAGCAATGATCGGCCATTTTCCGATTGTGAATGAACTGCGAAAATGTGCAGATGAACTATGGGTCATAGAGAAGGTGCCCCAGAAAGGGGACCTGCCGGATACCGCATCAGAACATTTCATTCCAAAAGCAGATATTGTTGTGATAACGAGTACTGCAATAATAAACAAGTCGATCGAGCGATTACTGGAACTGAGTAAGGGATATACAATTGTTCTGGGTCCGAGTACACCGATGTCTGATATTCTTTTTGATTACGGTGCAGATATGATTGCAGGAATAAAGGTGATGGATGAGGAGAGAATGATGACAAAGATCACTGAGGGTGGTGGAAAGGTAAAGCAGTTTGAGGATGCGATCAAGTTTCTTGTGATGGAAAAATAAGTTTTCCACGTTAGGTAGAAGATCATGGTGGAATATATTTTATTGAGGCAGCGGTTACATTCCATGTACCCCAGTTCATCTTTTCATATATTATTATTCTTAATCACCGCTATATTCATTGGATTTATACTATCCATTATAGCATGTCTTTTTACTGCTACATCCCTGACAGGGTTTATAGATGAGATAAGATCGCCGGAAATAGTATCATCAATCATTATCAGCTTTAAGACCTCATTTGTTGTTGTTCTTATTTCACTCTTCTTTGGGATCCCAACTGCATACTTCCTTGCAACCAAAAAATTCAGGGGTAGTAGTATTCTTGATACATTGATAGATCTTCCAATAATATTTCCTCCACTTGTATGTGGTCTTGCGATCTTGATCGCATTTGGCGGGCAGGGGATATTCAGGCATTTTGAGGTTCTGTTCACAATATAGGGAATTATCATTGCACAACTCTTTGTCGCATCACCATTTTTAATACGTTCATCAAGGACTGCATTCGAGTCGATAAATCCCGATACGATAAATGCTGCGAGAACACTCGGGGCATCGGAATTCTATACATTCCGGAAAATATCGCTTCCGCTTGCACGCAACGGAATTATATCGGGAGTTGTAATGACATGGAGTCGTGCACTTGGTGAGTTCGGAGCGACTGCAATGGTGGCAGGATGCATCCCATATAAGACCGAGACTATGACAATTAGTATTTATATGCATGCGATGTCCGGCAATCTCGAAGCAGCGGTTGCCCTCTCTTTGTTCCTTATGGGGACTGCTTTTATAATGCTTGTTGCCTTCAAATCTTTTGGGAGGTATAATGATCCAACTGGATAACATTTGCAAGTCTTTTGGTGATGAAGATGTATTGAGATCATTGAATTTACATGTGAGAAAAGGTGAGATGTTTGTTCTTCTCGGAGTATCTGGCTGTGGAAAGACAACAGCGCTTTCAGTAGTTGCAGGATTGGTGAAAGAAGATAGTGGGGATATTTATGTGGATGGAACGCGGATAAACGGCCTGCCTACAGCAAAGAGGGATATTGGTTTTGTGTTCCAGAATAATGCGTTATTCCCACACCTCAATGTTCATGAAAATATTGAATTCGGCCTGAAAGCGAGAAGGATCGATAACAGGGGAAAGGTAAAAAGAGCGCTTGAGATCGTTGGTCTTGACGGATTCGATAATAAAAACCCGATGAAATTGAGTGGTGGAGAACAGCAAAGAGTCGCACTTGCAAGGACACTTGTTACAGAACCAAGCTGTATACTTATGGATGAACCACTAAGCAACCTTGATGCAATCGTTCGTGAACGCTTGAGATACGAGATGAAACAGATACAAAAAGAGGTGGGCATTACTTGTATTTTTGTAACGCACGACCAGACAGAAGCAATGATGCTTGGCGATAGGATAGCAGTTATGAACAAAGGAAGGATTGAGGAGTGTGGAACACCGGAGAAGATATTTTATAAGCCGGAGAAAGAATTTGTGGCGAGGTTTATTGGTATGAAGAACTTTTTTAATGGAAAGATCGTTTCATTGGATGAAAATGAAGGCGTGATGGACATAACAACAGAAAACTTTGACCTGACAGCGGTTTTCATGCCTCTGGATGAAGGGACCCATGTGAAGGCATGCATCAGGCCGGAGGAGATTATCCTTATGAGATCCAACCAGAAGACGAGTGCAAGGAATGAGATCAGGGGCAAGATCCTCTCCATATTCCCAAACGGTGTTTTGATGAGGATTTTAGTCGATGTTTGCGGCGCTGAATTCTTTGTTGATATAACAAGACTGGCAGCGCATAATATGGAACTTAAGGTTGGGAATGATGTTGTATTGACATTTAAAGCATGTTCAGTCCATGTGATACCATAATCGGTTAGACCGGAGGAACAAATATGACAATAAAAAGTCAGGTAAAACTGGCTAAAGGTGCTGCACCTGGAATTGCAGCTGCTTCAACTTTGGTGAAGAACAATGTACTTGAGCGTGTGGCTTATAATCTGAATGCGAACAGGGAAGAGATTCTTAAGAATAATGCGAAGGATGTAGTGAAAGCCAGGAATGAAAAACTCACACCTGAACTTATAAAAAGTCTCGAACATGATGATGATAAAATAGATGAAATGATAGAAGGTGTACTATCTGTTGCAGAACTTGAAAATCCGGTTGGAATGATAATTTCATCAACCGAACTTGATATTTCGCTCATGCTTCACAAGGTGGCCACCCCGATCGGCCTTATCGGCGTGATCTTCGAGTCCAGGCCTGATGCGCTTGTCCAGATATCGTCGCTATGCATCAAATCGGGAAATGCGGTCGTACTGAAAGGAGGTTCTGAGGCAAAGAACAGCAATAGGGTCCTTTTTGACGTGATCAAGGATGCAGTTGAGGCGGACGGGATATTTAAGGATTCTATCCAGCTTATTGAAACGAGAGAGGACGTGCGTGAGATGCTAAAACTTGATCATTATATAGATCTCATGATCCCGAGAGGTTCCAATAAACTTGTCAGGTATATACAGGAGAACACGAAGATCCCTGTTCTCGGGCATTCGGAGGGGATATGTCATGTATACGTAGATAAGTATGCAGATATCGATATGGCGGTTGGTATCGCATTTGATTCTAAATGCCAGTATGCTGCTGTATGCAATGCGATGGAAACCCTCCTTGTTCACAGGGATGTTGCGGATAGATTCCTGCCTGTTGTAAAGAGAATGTATGATAAGCGTGGCGTTGAATTAAGAGGAGATATTCGAACAGGGGCGATAATCAGGTGTGCTAAGGCATCGGAAAATGACTGGGGATGTGAGTATAACGACCTCATTCTATCAATAAAGATCGTTGATTCGATAAAGGATGCCATAGGTCACATAAACAAATACGGTAGTCACCATACCGATGCGATCGTGACGTCTGATGAGAAAACGGCGCAGCGTTTTTTAGATGAGGTTGATTCATCTTCTGTGATGTGGAACTGTTCTACAAGATTTGCGGACGGATACAGGTACGGGCTCGGTTCTGAGTTGGGAATATCGACTGGCAAGATCCACTCACGCGGACCTGTCGGACTTGAGGGGCTTACGACCTACAAGTATAAATTGATAGGGAATGGGCAGATCGTTAGTGATTATGTTGCTGGCACCAGGTATTTTATCCATCGACAGATGGTGTAAAACATGAGATCACTAAAAACAGGACGGGTTGTTGTTAAGATCGGGACGAACACGCTTGCCAGCGATGGCGGGGGACTTAATTACGGACTGATTAAAAATATTGCAGGCCAGATATCCGGACTTAAGAGGGAGGGGAAGGAGTTCATTGTTGTTACATCGGGTGCTATAGGACTCGGATGCAGTGAACTTTCGCTTACGGAGAGACCATCCGAGATTGTTTTAAGGCAGGTTTGTGCTGCTATCGGGCAGAGCAAGGTTATGGAGGTATATCATCGTGCCTTTGAACACTACGGCGGGATTGTTGCCCAGATCCTTCTCACATCTGATGATTTCAGTGATGAGAAGAAGCATGATAACTTAAAAAACGCGATAAGTGAACTCATAAGGTTGAATGTCACGCCGATAGTCAATGAGAATGATGTTGTTGCTACAGATGAGATCGGCAGGACATTTGGTGATAATGACAGTCTTTGCGCGATGGTCTCTGTTGATACAGGTTCGAATCTTCTTATCATCCTGACCGATGTTGACGGATTATATGACAGCAATCCGGAATATAACTATGATGCGAGGTTGATCAGAAAAGTTACAGCGATAACACCGGAAATTGAGTTGATGGCGGGTCAAAACGGATCCAAGCTTGCTGTTGGAGGTATGAGGACAAAGATCGCTGCTGCCAGGACATGTACAAAAGC
>JAUVKD010000086.1 GCA_030596385.1 Methanosarcinaceae archaeon
GCTTGAAGTATTCACTGTTATTGTGCTGCTTACTCCGGAATTCTGGAAAAAATGATGAATTTTATATGAAGTATAAGATCCAATTTGTGTTTATATCAGCACACTGTGCAAATATTAATGCAGAGATTAATCTATTGACTTAAAGGTTTTTGACAATTGTGTGCAACTGTTCACATAGACTATATTCAGTTTGCCGATAACGTTTATGTGCAACTGAATATTTACAAAAAAAAAAGCGACCTTACAAAAGGTCGTGTAATCTGAACTTGTGTGGTCCAAGACTTCCACCGTAGTTTCCTGCTGTGATCGACTTCACACCCGGAATGGTTACGGCTGCCTTAATACCTGCTGCTGTTGCCTTTCCGACCGCATCAACGCTTATACCATTAATTACGATCTCATACACGGCATTGACATCATCAGGGATCTCGGTACCTTCGATCTGGTCCTTGATAGATGGGCAATATTTCTCATTCGCGGTTGCCTTCAAGAACTTGTACTTGTTAGCTCCAGGCTTTGAACCACTTGAAACAATTCCACCAGGGAATGGTGTAATTGAACCTTCAAGCTGCTGAATTGCGTCAACTGCAACCTCTGCTGCTGTAAGGCCGCTCATCTGGCTATCTGCAAGCATAAAGAAGTTGCCGCCCGCCACACCATCAACTGCTCCAATTGAGTGCTCGACTAAGAAGTCGCCTTCCATCATAGGAACCCTGTACATTTTCCTGCCTGCGATCTCTGTCTCGGATTCCGTGCCGTCTGCAAAGAACTTAAGTTTGAAACCTGTGTCAAACTGTTTCTCGGCATCCGGAAGACCGTAGAACACGGCGGTTGTTGGTGCTGTTAAAATGCACTGTCCAACACGCTCAAGTACCTGCTGTTCGAGTGATTTGTAGCCGAACGTGCATATCTGAATGTATACACCAGGTCTGCCGTCAGGTGTCTCATCGCCACCAACAACTTTCTCAATACCAGCTTCTGCAGGGCACATGATAACTGACGTACCAAATCCTGTTGCTTCCTGTGCAGCCACTAACGCCCAGTGCTTGGTTGCTGCTGTGATCAATACCCGTGCCACTTTAATAGGGAACGCTTCTGCATATGTGTCTTCTATTTCTACTCCGTTAAGTTCCAATAAAATCCCTTCTCATAAAGATTTCTAATTTAATACAGTATAAGTAAAACACCATGGCAATACATATATCCTTCGAAATGTATCCGTTTTATTCCGGGCTTTGTTGACATCCCTAAAAAGCCAATGCTTTTTTACCGGATAACGGCTCTTGATCTTAATTACCATACCCATCTGATGAATAAGAGCGATTACTCGATAATCGGTAGTGATTTAAAGCAAAAAACACATAACGTGTAATATGAAAGCCTGCATTATGTGCGGCGGGGAAGGGACACGGCTTCGCCCATTGACATTTGAACGACCAAAACCCAGTATTTCCATTTTGAATAAGCCTTCTGTTGTACATCTTATAGAGCATCTCTCAAAAGAAGGGTTTAGCGAAATTGTTATGACACTTGGGTATATGGCTGAAAAGATCAAGGACGATCTTGGTGATGGGAGCATGTTTGGCGTGCACATCGATTACGTGTACGAACATGAAAAACTAGGTACGGCAGGCGGTGTGAAGAACGCTGAAAAGTACTTGCATGGTGAGCCGTTCATAGTTTTGGGCGGTGATCATGTGTTAAATCTGAACCTTCGCGAGATGTACAGGTTTCATAAAATAAACGATGCGATCCTGACAATTGGTCTGCTTTCAATCGACGACCCAAGAGAGTTCGGTATCGCTGATATGGATGTAAATAACAGGATACATCATTTTTTGGAAAAGCCTGACGCAGGTGACATTTTTAGTAATCTGGCAAGTACTGGCATCTACATGTGCGATCAGGAGATATTTGACTGGATACCAGAGAACACAAAATGCGATTTTGCAAAAGATGTTTTTCCTGCATTGCTTGCTAAAGACAAAAAGATAAATGGTTTGCTTGTCAGTGGAGATTGGACAGATGTCGGAAGTGCGGCTGCATACAGGCAGGCACAGCGCTGGATGCTTGTATCCCGGCCCGGAACTACAATTGCAGGCCATTTCAACACGAAAGATGCCCGCATAAAAGGTCCTCTGGATATTGGGTATAATGTATCGATAGGCACAAACTCCGCATTAGTAGGACCGATCGTGATTGGAGAGAATACTATTATAGAGGATAATGTACTGATCGGACCTTACACTGTAATAGGTTCAAACTGCACGATAGAGAGTAATTCCAAGGTTCTGTCATCATATATTTTTAATAATATTATTATTGGCAACAATTCGAATGTATCAGGTTCAATTATTGATAATGAAACAGTAATAGGACAAAACTGTAGTCTGGAAAATGGGACGGTAATTGGACCCAGAGTAGTCATTGGCGACAATGCAACAATTCATTCGGATGTGAGAATCTGGCCGGAAACTGTTATCAAAGCCGGTTTAAATGTAAAAAATGATATTATAGATCCGGAATACAATTCTTAAAAAAAATGTTTTTGAATAAGATAACTCACAAAAAATCAATATACAAATTTTTTGTTGGTTTTGAATCAAAAGCATATACGGGGTAATGTTAAAAGGTCAGCAAACATACCTGATTGATAAATTCGTTATCAAAGTTATCGCGTAATCAATTTTCATTACAATTCAGCCATATTTTATCTCAATTAAACAATTATAATGTAGAAAGTATGAAGTATAAAACATAAAATATAATTAAAGTATAATTGTATCGACTTCAAGTTTGGATTGCTGCCTATGAATAAACTCAAAAAATTGTTGTACTTATCTCTTTTGATAAGTGTATTTTCTATTGTAGTAGTTCTTATTTTCACTGTTGATTCAACTACGATTGCTGCTATTATGAGTGTCAAGCATGAATATATTATCGCAGCAGCTGCTTTGCATGCGTTTTCATACCTTGTATGGGGTTTACGCACAAAGTTTATGTGCCAGGCCCTTGGATATCACATCGGCACCTTAAAAGCGGTCGAGATCGTAACATCCAGTACTCTGGTAGCAGCTATCACACCCGCATCTGCAGGCGGTGAACCTGTAAGAATACACCTTTTACATAAAAACAAAATGCCGATCGGACATGCTACAGCGGTGGTAATCGGAGAGCGGGTAATAGATGCAATCTTGTTATTGTCTTTTGTACCATTTGTATTTTTTATCTTACGTGACGTATTGTCAATTCATAGTCTGGATGCAATGTTCATATTAGCAGAATTACTTTCAATTTCAGTTTTCGGATTGATGATCTATGGTATGTGGAAACCTCATAAAATAAAACGATTCCTACATTTTATTGTAAATCGAATTGCACGCATATCAGGTAAAAATACAGACGTTGCTCTTTCTAAGATACTCACACGGGTAGATTCTGAATTCGATAATTTTCATGATAGTATCCGGATATTTCTGACACATGGGAAAAAAGGCTTGTTATATGGCACAGTATGTACTATATTGTTCTGGATCGTAGAGTATTCGATATTGCCGGTAATTATGATGGGACTTGATCAAAACCCACCGATCATTATGATTTTTTCAGCACAGGTTTTGCTTTCTATCATAATGGTCTTGGCAGCAACACCAGGAGCAAGCGGTGTTGCGGAATTAGGAGCAACCACAATGTTATCGGCTTTTATGATACCGTCACTTCTTGGGATTGCAGTGATCGGATGGCGTGCACTTACTTTTTATATGAATATATTAGTTGGCAGTTTTGTGAGTGTAAAAATACTTAAAGACACTGATCTGATTGGTAAGTTGCTTGGTGACTGATATTAAATGTTATGTATTTGGAGATTTGTCGAATGGAATATCGGTGCCCGATCAAACAAATACAAAAAGCAGTATTGAAGACCATCAAATCTTCAGTTTTTCCATTCTACTAACAGCCTCATTTATGCGCTCAACAGACTGTGTAAGTGAAAATCGTATGTAGCCTTCACCATAATCTCCAAATCCGACACCTGGTGTTGCGACAATTCCTGCATCTTCCAGCAGGAATTTTGAGAATTTCATCGAGTCGTATCCGGATGGGATAGGCACCCATACGTAGAATGTAGCTTTTGGTGATTTGACATTAAGACCGATTGCGTTTAGACCTTTAAGGAGAGCATCGCGCCGTTTTGTGTATATGGCATTAATATCAAAAACGCACTGCTGTGAAGATGTGAGCGCAGTGATCCCTGCTATCTGTATGGCATTAAATGCACCTGAATCGATGTTGGATTTCACTTTACCTAAACCGTTTATAATATCCCTGTTTCCAACAGAAAAAGCAAGACGCCATCCAGTCATGTTATATGTTTTTGAAAGTGAATATAATTCAATACCAACATCCATTGCGCCGTCTACATTCAGAAAACTCGGAGCTTCGTATCCATCAAACACCATCTCACAATATGCATTGTCGTGGACTACCACAACATCATTCTCACGTGCAAAATCCACAACCTCTCCGAAGAACTTGAGATCTGCTGTTGCAGATGTAGGATTATTGGGATAGTTTAAGAACATAAGTTTTGCTTTTGCAGCAATATCCTTTGGTATGGCGTCGAGGTCAGGCAGAAAGTTGTTCTCCTCAATAAGCGGCATGATATGGGGGACTCCACCTGCAAATTGTGTTCCGATCTTGTAGACCGGATATGCCGGATCAGGTATTAATGCCACATCTCCCGGATTAATGAACGCAAGCGGGATGTGCGCAACACCCTCCTTTGAGCCAATCATAGTCAGGGTTTCTGATGCGGGATCGATATCAATACCCTTGCTCGTTTTACACCAGTTTGCTGCCGCCTCGCGGAATTCGGGCATACCTATATATGATGGATACCCGTGAGTTTTAGGATCGCGCACGGCGTTACACATCGATTCGACGATATGTGCAGGAGTCGGCTGATCGGGATCGCCCACACCAAGATCGATCACGTCAACACCTTTTGCAACAGTTTCTGCTTTTGCTGTATCTATGGTTGCAAACAAATAAGGGGGTAATGAGTTAATTCTGTCTGCGTACATTTTGTCACCTGAATTTGTTATTTCATCAATATCTAATTATAAGAACTGAACTACCTATTGTCGCAATCTATTTAAGAAATATGGCTAAATGATGGCAATTCAGGACTATGGCGTCATTCTGGCTCAAAAGAGTGATATTTACTAATGACTGGAAAGCATAATTTGAATCAAAAACCCCAAATCCGTGCGTATACGTCAAATTCGTGGCATCCGTGTTCCTTCCTCCTTGATGAATACTATTTCATAAATCAACAAATTGAATTATTTCTATAAATTAATACCTCCTTAGTCCCATTTCCATGAAACAGCGGGGTTTGCACAATCCTTGATATGACGCATATGCCCAAATAAGTCAACCTGACACTCAGCTTTTGCCTTAGTCTAACTCCAGTAATTCAATTTTTCCACCAGATTGAGGGCC
>JAUVKD010000042.1 GCA_030596385.1 Methanosarcinaceae archaeon
CAACGCAGCAGAGCATTTTTACAAACCAATGTTATTAAAAATATTACGTTTTGTCCGATCGATGTGTATGTGTATATTTGGTAATGTTTGAAATCCGCCGCCTGCGGCGGTATTGCTGCGCGGGGTATTGCAGTATAGGCTGTACATCGGCATTTTATCGAAATCACCTATACAAATACCTTCTTTTTATTGCGATTGGAACTTATCCATATAATTGACATATGCTCTTATATATTCCGCATGGGGCCAGATGAGCGGAATTGTCACGTATGCCAAACCATCTTTCCATTTTGGATGTTTTCGAGTATTTTCGATCATCGTTAATTTACTGTCCCTGAGTATTTTTGCGTTGGTATAATCCTCCAGCCACATCTCAAATCTCTCTATCGTTGAAATGTGTTCAGGAAGCATGTAATTGTGTGCCATGTCAACAACCCAACCAAGATATACCTCTGCCATATCCTGATTGTCAACTGCAATATAATGGTTTGCGAGCTGGCATGTGAAATGACACCACGGACCATATCCGCCATTGTTCCGGCCCCACATTTCAGGATAACGGTTCAGTCCACTTATCTCCTTATCCCAAAGATTTTCATGTATCCTCTTGACAGTAGCCAGGTTCTTTACATCGTGCTCATCGATCAATTCAAAATATGCAGGAGAATATTCTACAGCATCAACATCGATCACAGCAGAGGCATAAGCGTCATATCCGATCGGATTACTGTTTTTATCCTTAACCCGGATGCATTTTATGAAAGATCGCCTTCTGGGGCTGTACATGCGTGTCAGTATCGCATTTTTTAGCGTCTCTGCTTCGGATTTCCATCTGGATACATCTTTACCAAGAGCATGCCCCATCTTGACAGCGGCAATAATTCCTGCACAGCATGCTGAATTCGCATATATCTCAAACCCGTGTTCATATGCAGGATATTCATGTATGCTGTTGATAGTATGTACAAGGTTAACCTCCTCATTTTTATTTATCAATATGAACTCAACAGCTTTTTCAATTGTTTCCCAATGTTTCAGCACAAATTCCTTATCAACCATCTCTTCAAAAAATGAACCACCCGTTGCTTCGAAATACTTACCAAGCGCAAAAAGGATCAAGCCATTGCCATCGATCTGTAGGTCCTTATAACTGGCATCATTTCCATCAACATCATATCTCTGTGAGAACTCGCCTGAAGGTTTTTGGGCATTAAGGATAAAATCTAATCCTTTTTTAGCCTCCTCCATAAGTCCTCCGGCAATTGCACCCAGAATGTCGATGGAATGATCTCTTGGATAGATAAAAGGATACCTTGTACCAGGTGGACTTGCATAAAACCCGCCATTTTCATGCTGGTTAGATTTCAATATTTTGATGCTGTTTGCATAAAGTTTGAGTGCTTCAATTTGATTCAAAAGACTCACTCCGTGGAACTATCTATCTTGAATACACAAACTGACTTTTCCAAAACCTTATCAACATCGTCTCTGGACATACCTGCTTTTTCTATTGCTTTGTCATTGTACACAATCGTTTTTGTAAGCGGTGATATGCAACCAAGGTGCAGCATTTTATTTCCTGCCATTTCAGCCCTGTGCTTCCTGTAACTATGATGAAATATACAAAATATATTCGATATTGCAGGAAATTCCCAACCCACGTCGGACTCCTTTCTCAATTTATTCGTGTGTCTGATGATGTCCATGAATTGGGGTGGGCGTTCTCCATTCATTTCCATAAACTCGATAAGTTCATTGGCGAATGGACAGATAGGCATATAATTGATACTATTTTCCCTGGCACCTTCGACCCCGGGACCTTCCCGCTCTCCCAATTTCTTACCTATCGACATGATCCACTGATCTGTCTTCTCCGGACCGATTATGTCCACAAGTTCTACGATTCCCATCAAAAATGCTTTTGGCATCAGACTACTAAGTCGTATCATTTTATTACCCCTTATTATTAAATTTCAGTGAGTTATTAATTAAATTATTTTTAAGTTATCACTCATAATTATAAATAAAGTGTTAAGTTGTTTAAAGTTGTTGATTAGTTTTGGGACGATAGTATATCGAGTATTCTAAAAGGTTTGCTTGTAGTATTTCCTATATATTGCATGATGGATCAGACTATATTTTTTATCTCAATTCATAATGATTTTCATAGTATGTGTTTTATAAACATATAGTCCGGGTCAATCCGACCTCAGGGATGATTTTCTCATCCACGCCAAAACCCCAAGATGATCCTCATGAAATGGTACAAGTTCCCGCCTATCCAGAACATCAAAATCGTGTTCCAGTTTCCTGACCTCTTCCTTGAATACCTTCTTCGGATTTGCAACAGTATCGATACTTCGCGCCTTTATGGAAAGCAACAAATGCCCATCTTTTTTCAGGAACTGCTTCGCATTCACTGCTGCTATCTCACTCTGGTTCGGCTGCGCAACTTCCTGGAAGATAATATCCACTTTCTCAACAATATGCGCATACGACTGCGGACGATTGGCATCAGCAAGTATCGGAACAATATTCGGACGCGCGTCGCACAATCCGATCAAATCCCGCATAGTGCGCGGTGAAAATTCCACGGCATAAACAATCCCGTTTTGGACTATATCCGAAACATGGCTTACGGTCGTACCGGATGCCGCACCAAGATACAAAACTTTCGAATCCTGCGTTATTGGAACATTAAACTTTTTGATCACCATCGCAGCAAGCTTACTGCGTTTCGGATTCCATATCCTGTACTCACAGCCATTAATCTCAATGAGTATCTCCCCATACACACTCGCGCCGGGCACAAGATTTTTCGTTGCAAGTTGCTTGCCGCCTCTCTTTGTGATCTCAAAAATACCGTCTGACACTTCTTTCGGTGACATATGCTACCTACCCCCTGTACTTTTATCGTTATCGTCATTATTATTATTATTATTATTATTATCGTTATTATTATTATTATCGTTATATTTATATTTATATTTACTCTTATACTTGCTTTTTTCTTTCCCCATTACACCTTTGTTTTCTCGCTTAGGTGGTTTCGGATTGGCTGCCTTGATCCTTCCTATCTTCGCATCAAGCCCAATCTTAAGCGATTCATTAAGTCCATCGGAATACATATCCATGCGCACTGCAAGGGTTATTTTTGCAGCGAGCGCACGTGCGATCTTTCCCCTCTGCCACCACAGTGCATTCCTTATCTGTGGATGGTTGAATATAATGCCATGTTTCGGAGACGACGCGCGTCCGCGAAGGTGCTTGAAAAGTGCCCTGTTCGCACCAATTACCTGAACCGTGCTGGATGGAAAGCGCGCCAGTCGTTCAAGACCACCGGCCATGCTTACCAGACGGGCACCGATTAATGCGCCTGCGATATTCGTAAGGTTTGGTGCAGATATCTCCATACTTTTTACAATATACTCCTCGATCAGGTTGCGACTGTCGTACATGGTGCAGATATTCTCTGCAAAAATCCGTAACAGTTCCTCATCCGGACCCGTAAGTTTTGCTCCCATCGAAGAAGCCGCCTTCTTGTATAGATAATCGCCAGGCAACACATTAGACCTTGAACCATATTTCGCAACAAATCTTGCAAGCGGTTCGGATGACAGCCCCACTTCAGGAAAGTACAACCCGTACCATTCAGCCAGCCGTTCGGACAGGATATTTGAAGTTTCATCAATGTTGTCCAATGCTTCAATCGCCTGGATTACACCCATATCCGGGGTACCACATGATATCCGGTACTTTGCAGCAAGAATACTCACATCACGCAGGAGAATATAATACTCGTCATTAGATGCAACAAAATTACATTTAATTGCAGCACAGCGGAGGTCAAAGCCTGCCGGCGGCATGTCCATACCCGGTTCTTTTGGCCGAACCAACCTCTCCACAAGTGCATCCGTATCCTTCGGGAACAAATCCCATTCCACTACACTGCCGTGGTCATCAAGTGTCAGTATCCCAAACCAAGTGATAATTCTCAAATCAACCCTCCGTATCCATGATCACTGCACCGCTGTTGTTCGCACGTGTAATTATAACACTGCCACCAATAGTTTCATCCAGCATATCCTGTACGTCCTTTTGTATTTGTTTTCCCTGTGTTTTGTTCTCAACAAACCCATATACTGTCGGTCCGAATGAACTCATGCCTGCCCCGAAGGTGCCACAGTCCTGCATAAACTCAATGATATCCCTGACAGATTGCGACTGGAGTTCAACTTCCCGTTTTTTGAACCCCACGGCCTGAATATGATTCACCGCACATCCGAAACTTTCTATATCGTTTTCCATTATTGCAGGCATCATCTGCATCAGGATAATATGTGAGACAGCCTGAACCTCACGTAGTGGAATTGGACATGCCTGCTTGAATATATCCACTTCCTGTATATCATGCGCCCCCTTTGTATCAGGTAGTGCCAGTATGATATCCCAATCCGGAAAATCGTGCCTGAAAAGTATTGGCGCCGGGTCTGCACGGCTTGCAGCAGAAGGAGAAAATGCCCTCTTTTCACTGAACCTGTGTCCCCCATCTACCAGAAATCCGCCGCTCTTGAAAGATTCCACACCTATTCCGGACGTCCCCCCGCGACCGACCGCAATTGCAAGTTCCCTTGTACTCATGCCGAGATTATATAATTCATTGACAGCCGTAGCAGCGCACAATGCAGACTGGGTACCGGAACCAAGTCCCACATGGTCTGGCATGTCTTCTTTTATCGTTATCCTGATCCCCCTGCTATCCGGCATAACCACTTCTGCCGCTGTCCGCATTCTGTCTGCAAAATACGATTTACCGATCACTTCTATGGAATCCGCATTTTCAGCAGAGATACGCATGTGCGGCGAATCCAGCGTGATACCGACACCGCCATCAACCCTGCCAATCTCGGCATTCAAGTCGATGAGCGTAAGATGGAGCCTGGATGGGGATGTTATTTTTATCATATTTCTCAGTTATCGTAATATATCTGTGTCTACTTCCGGTTCCTGGATAATAATCCGCCGCGTGCGCCGCATCTAGCCATCACCAATGAATTCCAATCCAATGTATGTTCAGATCATAGTTTTCTAATATGCATCGTCTACTGTAATTATATCATTGATTTTAGTTTCTTAAACGAATACGTTTATCTTATGTAACTATTCAGCCATACTTAAAACCGGATATCGATGGCGAAAATTCATTTATTTGTTTCAATGGTGGTACATTTCTTAGTTTTTACTACTGAGTTCAAGTCTATCGATTTCAAAGGTGTTTGACAATTGTGTGCAATTATCAATTTATGGGTTATTCAGTCTACTGATAACGTTTATGATGGCTGAATAGTTACGTATTATATAAATATATATAATTACATTCCTCTCGATTTTTCAACAAAACGCCTGTACATCCGTGCCTGAAATCCATGATACTTAGCGAACCCTTCGGCGTCTTTTTGGTCAACGGATGCACTATCAAATGATACCAGTTCCTCAGAATACAGGGCATATGGTGATGTGCGCGCAAGTATGCTCATGCTGCCTTTGTACAATTTAATTGTCACTGTACCAGCCACACGTTCCTGTGTTTTGTCAATGAACACATTAAGGTCAGCATACAGGGGCTCGTCCACAAGCCCATAATATGCAAGTTCTGACCACTGCGCATCAACCATTGCCTTAAACTTAAGTTCGGCGCGGGTGAGTACAAGTTTTTCCAGGTCCCTGTGGGCAGCCAGCAGAACTGTTGCTGCAGGATGCTCATAATTTTCGCGCGCCTTTAGTCCAAGCACGCGATCTTCAATCATATCCATACGCCCAACTCCGTGAGAACCTGCGATCGTATTTAATTTTTCGATCAACTCGACCCCATCAAGTTTTTTGCTATCAATTGACACCGGAACTCCATTTTCAAATCCGAGCACCAATGTCTGTGCATCTGGTGCACTCTCTGGTGATACTGTCCATTCATATATCTCCTCTGGAGGAATATACCCGGGATCTTCCAGTTTACCGCCTTCAATACTCCGGCTCCAGATGTTTTCATCCACACTCCATGGTTTATCAGTTGTCACAGAAACCGGTATATCATGATCTCTTGCATATCCTATCTCCCACTCGCGAGTCAAATTCATGTCCCGCATGGGTGCAAAAACATCCATGTCCGTAAGTCTGAACACTGCCTCAAAACGAAGTTGATCATTGCCTTTTCCAGTACAGCCATGTGCAAGTGCACTTGCACCTTCTTTTTCTGCTATCTCTACAACCTTTTTGGCAATCAACGGACGCGCAATGGATGTACCCAGCACATATCCTTCATAATCCCCGTTTGCTCTTATAAGCGGGAAAATATAATCCTTCACAAATTCATCCCGAACATCAAGAGTATAGTGCATGTCGCTGATTTTCCTTGCCTTCTCTTCTGCTTTAGCAACATCCTCACGTGGTTGTCCCACATCTACCGCAACTGTAATAACTTCATCACAGTCGTATTCCTCCTTAAGGATTGGAATGCATATGGATGTGTCCAATCCACCTGAATAAGCCAACACTACTTTTTTTGACATTATATCATTTCCTTAAATATTGAAATTATATCACATTATCAGTATGTATCGAAAATATCCTCGCTACGTCCGGATTTACCTGGAATAATAATCTTACTGATTATATACTACAAGAAAATGCCCACTGCAGTCGGATTTATTTGGTGTACAAAAAGTTATACTTTATGTACAACAATAAATTCATTAATCTTTCTATTTAAGACTTCACTCAATACTTTACCATCAACTTTACCCCGAAACTCACCCATGACAACACCCATCAAAGGCCCAACTGCAGCCATGCCTTTTTCCATGACAAAGTCCTGTCGATCTTTGACAACACTCTCTATGAACTCCTCGATCTGTGCAGTATCGATCCCACCAAGTCCCAGGCTGGAAACAGCATCTTCTGCACTCATAGACGGATCGTCTGCAAATGTCCGCAATAACTCACTAATACCTTCTTTTGCCACACTACCACTGGAAACCAGATCGAATGTGTGGATG
>JAUVKD010000191.1 GCA_030596385.1 Methanosarcinaceae archaeon
CAAAGTTGAAGCACCCGCATTATTCAGTGGCGGTTTGCAATTGTTTTATTCAGGTCCCGGACCAAATCCAAATGAGTGTGTTTTCTCAGGGGTAATCCCCAATTCACTTTCAGCACCGGGGGGTGAATACAACATTCTTGCCTCAGCGTGGGATACACCCTCCGGCACTCACATCTTCAATGAAGGAACTGTCGTTGTCAGCGGAGAGATAGACTTCAATCCCATCGATATAACTCCCCCATTATTGAATTTCAAGCCATATGAAGCAGACATTAGTGGGAATTATACCTATGTAAATGGCGGTCATAATGATCTTAACATTTTTGACTGTACTGATCCTGGCAATCCCATTTGGCTGGATAGCATTAGTACACCTTCAAATACCACGAATATTGAAATTTCAGGTAATTACGCATATTTAACCCATTCAAATATAGACGGGTTTATGATAATGGACATAAGTGACCCGTTATCACCACAAATCGTGAAAACAATCGACTTACCCAACAATATGGCTTTTATAAGTATTTCAGGTAATTATGCGTATGTATCAAGTCTTTTCTCACAATTATCAATAATTGACATTAGCGATCCTTTGACTGCGGCTATTGTCCACACAGTAGACATTGATGGTGCATATGATGTCAAGGTTTCCGGTAATTACGCGTATGTTACTGAGGCATATGGCGGTTTGGTAATTGTAGACATTTCTAACCCTTTAACAGCATCAATTGTTCATACTGTTGATACTGGTCCTTGCTCTGCAGTGGATGTATCCGGTGATTATGCCTTCATGTGTGGTGGCAGCAATATGTATTTCATCGACATCAGTAATCCCTTAACCGCATCAGTCGTGAATACAATTGACACCCTTGAAAGTGCCAAATATGTTAGTGTTTCAGGCGATTACGCATATATTGCAGATTCCGATAACGGATTAATAATAATGGACGTTAGCGATCCACTAACCGCATCTATCGTTCATACAGTTGACGTTGTGGATAGTCCACGTTATATATTAATCAACGGTAGTTATGCATATATAAGTGGCATTGGATTAAGTGTAGTAGACATAAGTAATCCTGAATCAGCTTTTGAGGTAAATTCTATTTACGAGAATACCACTATATATGCAGACGATGTTTACTCATCAGGTAATTACGCATTTGCGGCATGTTCAATTTATGGGTTTAACGTAGTTGACATTGACCCACCCGGCTCAGCTCATATTGTTGATTCTCTTGATATTCAGACTAATGCCCTGGATATTTCAGGTGATTACGCGTATTGTAACAGGTGGTATGATGATTATACCAGCGGTTTTCAAATTATAGACATCAGTAATCCTTTATCAGTTAGTGAAGTTAATACAGTCCCGACGGGTGATGACTTTATTAATGATTGTAAAGTCATCGACGGCTACGCATATTTGATTAGCAGGAGCAATCTGAAGGTAATTATCGTTGACATCGACCCACCTGAAGCAGCCAGTATTGTGAACAATGTCGTAGTACCAGGACCATACAATCCTGTTGCTATTTATCTTTCCAACAATTACGCATATGCTCTGTATTATTATGGTATTTTTGTAATAAACATCACCGATCCTTTAGCAGCGTATCTCGAATACACAATTGATCTGGGATATGATCATGCACTTATGGATATTTATATATCCGGTGGTTATGCATATGTCGCCTGTCGCAACCACGGATTAGAGATTATCGACATCGATCCATTAGAAACTGCAGCAATTGTGCATACAGTTGAGACACAGTATGCGGAGGGAATTTATGTTTCCGGTAATTATGCTTATGTTTCAGACGGGCTCTATGGATTAAAGATCATAGATATAAGTGATCCACTATCAGCATTTTTGGTGACTTCAATTGACGATCTGGATCGTACTGACGCAGTACATGTTTCTGATGGGATTGCATATCTGGCAGGCGATACTATGCAGATAATCGATCTTTGGTAGATTAAAGATTAAGAAGAGTCGGTTGAATATCCGGTTCTGCGTTTTAGGCAAGGGGATGCCGGGTTACATTTTTATTCATTATCTAAACGTCCCGGATTTCCTTCAAATATCTATCCAGCTCATCGGCGTCTTTTTGTATCTGCCGCTTGAGTTCATCTGTGGAGGGGAATTTGATCTCATCTCGAAGATGTTTGAAAAACTCGACTTTTATTTCTCTTCCAACCAGATTGCCGTCATAATCCTTTAGCCAGACCTCAACTACAATGTTGCCGTTATCCTCAACCGTGGGACGCCTTCCAATGCTCGCGAGTCCCCATGTGGCTTTATCGTCGAAAAGGCCTCTCACAAAGTGAACGCCGGAGCATGGAATCAGTTTCTCTTTCGGGATATCGATGTTCGCGGTGGGGAATCCGAGCTGCCGTCCAAGCCCCCTGCCTGATACGACCTTACCTTTAATAAAAAAGGGATATCCGAGAAGATTTTGCGCTTTCTGGAATTTCCCCGCCTCGATTAATTCGCGCACCAGTGTTGTTTTAACAGGAATGTTTTTGATTTTAACAGGCTCAACCACTCGAAGTTTGAAATTAAGTTCATCCGCGTACTTTTGCAGCAGTTCGACATCGCCTGTTCTGTTATTTCCAAATCTGAAATCCCATCCGACAACAACACCACGAACACCGAGTTTCTTCAACAGAATATCTTTAATAAAATCATCCGCGCTTTTTGATGTAAACTCTGTTGTCATGCGCTGGTATAACAGATGATCAAGTGGCCAGTTGGCGAGAAATTGACGGCGCTCATCCAGAGTCAGGACAAAATGCGGCATTTCGCCTGTTGCCGGATTTGACAAATCCTTAACAGACGAGTCTGGTACAGACCAGTCTGGTACAGACCAGTCTGGCACAGACCAGTCTGGTACAAGAGAAAGAATCCCGGCATCGCATCCCATGTCATGCGCCAGTTTAAGCGTCTCGTTAATCAGCGCGATATGCCCCAGGTGCAGGCCATCCGCCTTGCCGATGCAGATAACGATACCGTTATCGGGAGGGGTGAAATCGTTTATGGAATCGTATGTTTTCATATTGTTCCAGAAGTTCAGCTAAATAGCTTTTGTCCTGATTGCCACGCCGGGGCGACCCGGCGGGTCGCCCCGGTTTTTGCAGATGAATCGA
>JAUVKD010000116.1 GCA_030596385.1 Methanosarcinaceae archaeon
GCCGATATGTATTATGCAACAAGGTTTTTTGCATCCGATTCTTTCACCTACCTGCAAACCAAAGATGCAAATGAAATACTATTTATATCGGAAATGGAATGCGGACGCGCCGGTATTGAATCACGCATATCCGATATACGCACAACAGATGAGTATGACTACAAATCAAAAATAGAAGCAAGAAGTGACCCTGCACTTGGGTACATAGATTGTCTTGCAGAACTATTGCGAAAGGAAGGGATCAGGAAGATAACAGTTCCACGCCATTTTCCGTTATTTATTGCACAGACCCTTAAAGAAGAGGGTTTTACGATCATGCCAATCAAGAGCCCATTACGTGAAATGCGGATGAAAAAGGATATTACTGAAATAAAATACATGAAATCTGTTCAGAACGCATGTGAAATCGCAATGCAATCGGCAATTGATATTATCAGGAACACTATTGTTATAGATGGTGTCCTGTATCACAAAGGTTTCAACCTGACATCTGAACAAGTACGTGCAGAGATCGAGCACACACTTCTTGACCTCGGGTGTGAAGCAGACAGCACGATTGTTGCCTGTGGAAAAAGATCGGCAAATCCACATTGGGAAGGTGAGGGCGTACTTATGGCAGATGAACCTATAGTAATCGACATTTTCCCGCGGAACAAAAAGAGCAGGTACTACGCAGACATGAGTCGTACAGTGTTAAAGGGAAAGCCGTCAAAAAAACTTGAAGAGATGTACATAGCAGTTATTGCGGCGCAGAATGCGGCATTTGCACAGGTCAAGATCGGGGCAAAATGCAGTGATATAAACAATGCTGCATGTGATATGTTCGAAAAAATGGGATACGAAACCATTCGCAACGGTTCAAAAGTAGGATTTATACATTCTACCGGACATGGGGTTGGTCTGGACATACACGAATTTCCAAATGTAGGATACAACGATTATGTTCTGGAAGAAGGCAACGTCATTACGATCGAGCCTGGATTATACTATCCTGACATAGGGGGAATTCGCATTGAGGATATGATCCCTGTGACAAAGGATGGATACAGTAACCTGACAGTATTCGAAAAGAATTTTGTAATATAAGTTTTACATAACATTATAAAAATGATTGAACCAGTAGAGGTAGTACATGAAAGATAAACTTCAGGAGATCGAGGAGATCATTGGAAAATATACAACAGCCGGAAAAATACTGTCGCAGGTAAGGGACGAGGCAAAAAACAAGATAAAGATCGGAACCAAACTTCTTGATGTTGCGGAATTTGTTGAACAGAGGAGCATTGAACTTGGCGGGCAACCTGCATTTCCATGTAACATATCACGCAATGATGAAGCGGCACATGCGACCCCGCCTGCCAATGATGAGACCGTGTTTGGAAAAGACATGGTAAAACTGGACCTTGGAGTCCATGTCGATGGCTACATTGCCGATGCAGCCCTGACCATTGACCTTTCAGGCAATTCGGATATTGTCAAAGCTTCGGAAGATGCACTTTATGCAGCGATCGACATTATCAAAAGCGGGGTTGATACTAAAGAGATCGGGGCTGTTATTGAGGATACTATTATAGGATATGGTCTTAAGCCGATATCAAATCTAACAGGCCACGGACTTGCTCAATATTTCACTCACACTCCGCCAAGTATCCCGAACAAGCACATCAATCACGGGGTTATTCTAAATGAAGGAGATATCATTGCGATCGAACCATTCGCAACGGATGGTTTTGGAAAGATCGCAGATGGTTCATGGGCAGAGATATATCACACGGTTGCGCGTAGGGCGATCCGGCTGCCTGCTGCAAGAAAACTCATGAAACAGATGGAACAATACAAGACACTGCCATTTGCAAAGAGATGGCTTGAATCTGACAAACTCGATTTTGCCCTTATGCAACTTGAGAAAGCAGGTATTATCATGCCGTACCCTGTACTAAAAGAAGTTGAAGGCGGACTCATTTCGCAGGCTGAGCATACGGTAATTGTGAAAGATGACGGTTGTGAGATCACAACTAAATAAGTAACAATTGTAACGAATCATGAAACCCGTGCGCATCAACTTGATGATAGCAACTGCAATCACCATAATATTTATATCAATACCGGTGAATGCAGATTTTAACTGGGAAAATAATATCACAGTAGGTACACATGAAATGTCATGGGAATATACGGAACAGTACACTGGAGAGAATTTTTTGTTCTACAAGAATTATATCGATTCAGATGTCGGGAATGATGACAGCTATGTCAGTGCATGGGAACTATTCAAGGTGGATTCCATTAAAAGGAAAGCATTTCACGATTCCATCATTAATAACATGGATGTCAAGATCAATGGTTCAGCCAGTGCTGTACACTTGCAGGAGATCGATTCATTCCTGTCTGAAGGTGTGCTTGGGAAAGTATACGAACACGGCGAAGCCACCAATCACTACAAGATAATGTATTCTTTTGATGGGTCCCTTACAGAACTTGGCACAAATATCTGGTTCCTTGTCGAACCTGAATCGAATATGAGGGTCACGTTTCCTGCAGGAATTGATATTACGTTCACAGAAGGAATTGGGAATACAACTACAACAGTGTACAATAGCACAACAATGCTTATTGGCACAGCTGGTTTTGAAGGTGAGGTGACTATTGGTTATGGTGAAAACGCAACATGGATCTTATCTGCATCGGAACAGATTGGTGAGGTGACGTCAATACAAGATGTGAAAGCGGAAGAGGGAGGGAAAGAAGATGAATTATCCGAACCTCAAGAGCCGTATGATCTCATTGATGAAATGCTCAGAAAACTGGGAATACGCCCAAAACGTTATAGTTAAAAACCAAACAATATTTTTTAATAAAATGCAACTTTCAACAATTGACAGGCAATAAACCACGGAGAATACAGAGAACACATAGAGCAAAATCTAATGCAATCTCTTTGTCCTATGTGGTTAATTACAATTGTCTGAAGATCGAAGTGTTAAGACATTAGTATCAGTGATTTCTATCGGTGATTTCTGTTGAAATCATCTATTAAACATTTGGTTCTTGACTGTAATTTAAACTAAAATGGAATTTGATAGCATGATCGTAGAACAAATTAAACTTACGAATGGCATTGCACTGGGCCTGAAATTTGATATGCAAAATGCTCCCCTTATTGTCATAAAAGCGGATAAGGGATTTGTTATGTGTGGCTATCTTGACATTGAAATGGCAGAGGCACTTGGGGATATTGCTGTGAGGGTCAGAGGGGTCAACACTTTTAAAGATGTGCTGGAAGCACAGGTTGTTGGTACTACACAGGCAGCAATAAATCTTGGTATAGATATTAATATGAATGCCAGGGATGCCCTTGAACGGATGTTTTAATTACGATCTTTTTTATTATTAACCTATTCTGATGTTATACGCTTTTGAATTATCCGGAGAGCATGATACCCTGCCACGTGCGGAAGTTTTTGCGTGTCTTGATATTGCGGGTGCGGTGTACAATGAGTATGCGTTCTTTGACCAGTGTCTTGTTGTGGATCTCGATGGAAGTGACGGGTTTATCGAAAAGAAGATAAAATGGATGTCAAAACGATTATCAATGTCACATAATGTTATCAGGGTCGCAGGGATATGTGACAACGATGTTGATACGATTATCAATATGGCAGATAATTCAGATATTAATAGTCACATCATTGCCGGGGAAACCTATGTTGTTCGGGCCAAACGGATAAAACACCATACTAATATACACGGTGCGAATCTTGAAGGCAAGGTTGGAGGCACCATTTACAGGAAAGGGTATAGTGCGGATATGGAAAACCCTGATGTTGAGTTCCGTCTTATTTTGACCGGACAATGTGTGTTCGGCTCAATTGTTGCATCGATCAATCGCAGTGCATACGAGGCACGTTCGCCACAGAAAAAGCCGTTCTTCTATCCGG
Source organism: Methanosarcinaceae archaeon (assembly GCA_030596385.1). Taxonomy (GTDB): domain Archaea; phylum Halobacteriota; class Methanosarcinia; order Methanosarcinales; family Methanosarcinaceae; genus Methanovorans. Next base: position 3,939 of record JAUVKD010000116.1, read on the forward strand.
GTGTGCTCATGCCGAGAATAGCACGCGCACTTGTGAATTTATCAAAAGCCCGGGATGGCGATGTGTTCTTTGACCCATTTTGCGGGACCGCTGGAATCCTTGTAGAAGCAGGGCTTATCGGAACAAATGTTATCGGGCTGGATGTGCAGATAAAGATAATAGGTGGTGCCAGGATGAACCTTGAAGCGTTCTTATCCGACTATTCGCTGTTTGTAGGCGATGCATGCAGGGTTCCACTTGTGGATGAGTGCGTTGATGCGATCGTGACCGACCCCCCTTATGGACGTTCTGCCGTGATAAAAGCGGAGTCACTTCATCAACTGTATGCACATTCTTTTGCCGAGATGTACAGGATACTTAAGAGTAGGAGGATGGCTGTTGTAGTATCAGAACAACCTGTGGACGGATTTGCATGCGATGCCGGATTTATTGTTGTAGAGACATATTTCCAGAAGGTTCACAAGAGCCTTACAAGGATTATTTTGGTTTTGTATAAGAAATGATCAGGACAATCGCGCTCAAAAACAATACAACCGCATAGATATTTATTTTATTAAAATACCCCGTAGCTCTGCTGCGGTTGGGATAATATATGGTCAATGCAATCTCAGTAGCCTGAGACATAATCTTGAGTTTCAAAGATAACTGAAAATCGCTACATTTTTTAAAAAAAACCCGCATCCCGTGCCTTTGTCGCGCATTTCAAATCTTAGTCCCTAACTATTCAATTCATAAATTAAGTTCTATTGCACTCGAAATTGAGCAATACAACTATATAATTATAGTCCCTATTATAAAACCATGGTATTTTTAGAAAAAAAGAAAATAAAAGGTCATACTTACTGGTATGCCTCCGAACGTGGTCTTGTTGACGGAAAGATCAAACGAACCTTTCAAGAATATCTTGGAACAACGGAAATGA
>JAUVKD010000131.1 GCA_030596385.1 Methanosarcinaceae archaeon
ATCCGGCAATCTGGATTCGGGGCGAGGTATCCTGTGCAAAATAGAATATCCCCTTCTTGTCTGATATAAACTCTGTTATGAGCCGCGTCTTGCCTATGCGCCGCCTTCCGTATAATATGATCAATTTTCCATTGGTTTTGTTCCATTCATTTTCCAAAAGTGCGATCTCTTTCTGGCGCCCAACAAATTTCCTAACCATGGTTAGTACTAATCTTGATTAGTATTTAGTTCTATTTGTATTGTGTGGATGTTTCAAATACACATTTCGGATTTTTCACGTCTCGTATAATCAACAACAACACTTTAAATTAAGCGCATGATCGATGTTTTAGGAGCTGATCACAAACTGATCTCGGGACAACCAAGGCAACCCTGAATGCGATCGGGAAGCCTGAACCAGATATGCACCTGCGGACCTGAAATCGTGATAGTGCACGTATTTGAGGTACTGCACGATGCAAGTGCAGGTACGCATGGGCAATAAGAATAGCATTGCAACCTGTTATAATCTTTAAAGAAAATAGATGTGAATAGTAATCTAAAAAAGAGCAAATCGCTTTTTGGAATAAATCATTCTATCCCATAGTATAAATAATTAAAAATCCAATTATCAAACATGGAATTTACAATAAAACTTGAGGAATCTGATGAAGGTGGATATACCGTTCAATGTCTTGAGCTTCCTGCTGCGATAAGTGAGGGGAATACAAGAGAAGAGGCTCTAAAAAACATCAAAGAGGCAATTCAACTGGTTCTTGAAGTCATGCAAGAACAAGCACAAGCATATACCGAAGTCTTTAAAGTGGAAGTTGCAAATGCCTAAGCTTCCTTCGATATCTGGTAAAAAAACCATCAGATCCTTAAATAAAATGGGTTTCATCATAGTACGGCAAAGAGGTAGCCACGTGTTTATGCAGAGGGGGGAAGCAAGTGTTACGGTGCCATTACACAATCCTGTCAAGAAATCCACTCTCAAAAGTATATTGAATCAAGCAGGGGTTTCATTGGAAGAATTTTCAAAACATCTTTAGGTTTGAATGGTAGTATTGCGCTTGAAAGAAATACTAATATCATGAGCAACAATTTTGATGCCACGTTTTTCCAAAACTGGGTGCTTGACTGACACATGTTTGAATTCATTCAACATCAGACCAAGAACCATTTATCTGCACGGATTTCCTTCTGATACTATGCAGTAGTGAAGATTTTAAAAATCTTGACTTTTTGTGTGCGATGTTCAACTGCCTATTTTAGCTGCACAAGCCCTCCACCGCCCTTATATTAACACACACACCTTCCGCACACCCGCGGTCTGAACACAGGCAGCGGGGAGGTGCGGGGTGTAAACCGAAGCGAGTACAGAAGCCATTCCTCATCCGCCTGTTTTTGATACACCTAAATCCGCTCCCGATGGGTGCAGTCTCGATCGCAGGCGTGCGGTACATCATGAACATGTTGTCTGTGCACCATGTACTAACATATATTTACTAAAAACTCTTTAACATAACTGAATGTTTAAGAAGATCAGTAGATATCTAACTATTGTAAAAGTAGTTTTTAAATACAATTTGTTATCCCTTTTATACAAAGACCTGGGCAAGACCAGCAGACCTGCTGAAATGTGCAGCACTGCTTCTGATGCCAAAAAACGCAGCAACGCCAAAAAACTGCGCCTTGCGTTTGAAGAACTAGGTCCGACTTATATCAAATTCGGACAAACGTTGAGCAAGCGTCCTGACATGGTTCCCAATTCATATATTGAGGAACTTGAAAAGTTGCAGGACAATGTCAAAGTTTTAGATTTTACAAAGATGCGCGAATCTTTTGAGAATGAATGTGTTTGCGACGGTGCGAGTGGTGAACAAGAACACAGTCCAGCGTGTTATCACTGCAATGATATATTGGAAATGTTTGATGAGTTCAACACAACACCAATTGCAAGTGCATCGATCGGGCAGGTATACAGGGCTGTCCTGAATGGCAAGGATGTTGCAGTTAAGATATCACGTCCGAACCTGATCGATACGATAAACGTGGATATTGACATCATTTATGACATAAAATTCCTGTTGATCCGTATGATGGGACTTGGGAAAAACTTCAATATTGATGTATTCCTGCGGGAATTTGAGGATATGCTGCACAGGGAACTCGATTATATGGTCGAGGCAATGAACATAAAATGCTTTCGTGAGAACTTCAAGGATTTTGAAGATGTATTAATCCCGGATGTATATCTTGATCACTGTCGGAAAAACATTCTGGTAATGGATTTTATGGAAGGTACTCAGGTCAAGGATATTGTCGATGTAGATCTGGAAACAAGGTCAAAATATGCTCGTTTGATAAGTTCAAGTTATCTACAGCAGGTATATATAGACGGTTTTTATCATGCCGATCCACACGGTGGAAACATTATAGTCAAGGACGGAACAATTGCATTCATCGATTTTGGCGCAGTTGGAAAGATTGACGGTGAGATGATAAGAAACATGCTGAATCTTTTTAATGCCATGTACATTAAAAATACCGATGTGGCAGCAAACGTGTTTTTGAAAATTGGCAAATTGAATCGAGATGACGTTGATCTTCACAGGTTTAAATGGGATATGGATGACCTTATTTCAAAACAGCATTATATGGCAGGTGAGCAGCAGAGTGACAATTACGCGAAACTTGCTATTAAATATAACATGTCAATGCCAAGTGAATTTTCCACACTTGAACGCGCATTGATGCTCATTGAATCCGTATGTCTGGACCTTAATCCGGACTACAGTCTCATGTCCGAGGCAAAACCGATGATTGCCAAAGCAATGAAGGAACGTTATTCTATTAAGCGAATAGCAGGCAATCTCCAGATGGAGGTCGATGAATATATGGAAATATTTAAGAATCTTCCTGCAGGGATCAATGATGTTATCGAAACCATACAGGGTTACAGGATCGAGAGGTTGCGTGGTAAAAGTGACATTCTCGGTAAATATCGCCTGCTTGATGATTTCTCTAAATATATTTTCCTTTCAGTGTTAGTTATCTCATCGGCATACCTGGTCGTCAGGGGTGAGACAAGTTTAAATTTGCTCGGGATTGGCGGTTTTGTTGGTGCGGTCTTGATGGGGATTCGGTCGTTATTACGTTCATGACCTGCAACATGTAAAATTCTTAAATTCAAACAATCTCATATTTTTATAACATAAACCAGTTATCATAGTCCACTTCATTCAAGGTCAGTATGCGGGTTCATATCGCAACCCGTGCACGGAAGGCACATTGTCTGCGAAATATCAGCCCTCAGGCCGTGTTCATCGAGTATTCTTCGCAGCACATGTGTAAGTTTCAGTATTCTGTCACGTGTCGGGCGTTTAATATCTACCTCTCCTACCCGCAATGGGTGCATGCTGCCGGCGCGCAATATTGGAATAACTCCCATTGCTGTGAGTTCTTCGATTGCCTTTTCCACATTTTCATCGGATTCCCCGAGTCCAAGAATAATATTAGAAAACACCCTGTTCCTACCGAATATACCTACTGCATCTCGCAGGCTTTCAAGAATAAAATCCAGGTTCTGTCCGGCACACACACGATCATACACCTCACGATCCATTGTCTCGACATTATATTTAATTTCGACTGCACCCGCATCCTTTAAGCGGCGCGATGAATCGGGTGTCGGATATACTGATACACCGATAGGGACGTTGTATTTTTTGACTGCCCGCACAACTTCAACTGCCCGCACAACCTCTTTTTCTACGGTCTCGGCAATACCTGATGTGATCGAGATTGCATTCATCTTGCCGGTAGCGTTTGCGTTTTTGATAAGTTCAAGTACTTCTTCAAGGCTCTTTACACTGCCGTCCAGTTTCGGTACCGGGCAAAACTTGCAGTCAAAAATACATTTCTCGCTCAATGTAATGTATGCCTGATCCGGACAATGGACAAGTTCCATTTCAAGTTTTCCTCTTGTGAATTCTTTACTGCCTTTCAGGATAACCAATTCTTCACCTTCCATCACTGCTCGCAAAGGGGAATTTTTGTTCACAGCAAGTCGTACACGATGCTTTCCTGATGAGAAAAAAAATGCGGTATTACCAGCTCCGGGACCTGCAGTTGGAACCGTAATCCTGCCAAGCAGGGACTTGTCCACATCAACAGTACCGACAGCAATCAGTTCAGCCTTGATCTCGGGTTTCATATTAAATACCATTTGAATTAAGGATACACTATAAAAGGCATGCACATTGTCTAACTATAAAATGTATTTTGTGTACTGCGTGTATTTTTGAGTTGTTTGGTAGAACCATCCGGAGACATAATCGTAAGCTCACCCACATTGACACCAATCTTATGTGAGTCATGCAGGTAATACTCTCCGCTTTTCCTTGAAACATTATTTAGCAGGACCACAGCATGATCCTGTCCGATCGTTGTCACCTCAACTTTATCGAAATCACAAAACATCTGTTCAAACGTTGATTCAAGATTGTGGCTGCCAAGTAAGAAAACATATGCTTTTGC
>JAUVKD010000119.1 GCA_030596385.1 Methanosarcinaceae archaeon
AAAAAAGACCAGCATTGATGTATCAAGTGTAATCACACCAGCATTGATACCATTAGATACACCCAGCACATCATTGATTGCCACCATAGCACCGCTTCTTGTTTTTCCGATTACGCTCAGGGCAACCAATCCGAATATTGCATTCGATGTATTGATCCCTGAAACTGAAACTATAAATTCCTTTGAACCTGCGTCCGCACCGTCCGCACCAGTTAAATCCTGTCCTTCACTGTCAAAATCGTTCCTGATAAACAAGCGCGCAAGCACCGCCGCGATGGCTGACGATATTCCGGGAAGCCATGCGACTATGGAACCTGCCGCACTGCCTGTGATGATCCCTCTGGCAATCCTCTTCCCTGACAAAGTCATCTTTGCAAAGGTCTGCGGCGGGATAGTTGAATGCGTAAGCAGGCTAATAACAAGTTGCGATGCGCCAAATAAACCGCTAAGCAGAGGTAACAGTATAGAAGGTGCACCGAAATTAATTAAAGGTTCCATTAATCCTTCCATCTCAAACGCAAACAACCCAAGCACACCGCTTAGCAGGAACAATACTAAGGCATAAGCTTTGTATTTGTAATGGACGAGCGATCCCTGTCCAATTATGTATTCACCCTTTTCTGTTGCAATCATTAGAAATACAATCGAAATTAGAATCCATGCAATATATTCCTGTAAAACCGGATATGCAATACTGAATATTGCAGCAAGCGGCAGTACGATGAACATCGAGAACACAACCGAACCTGCACTTCCAAGTGCAGATAACCGGATCGCCTCTGAACCGAATCCATCAAGCAGAAGCCTGTGCCCGGGCAATACAGCAAGCGCCATATCGGAATCCGGTGCGCCTAGGAAAACAGCAGGAATGACATCATGAAACGTATGTGCAATAGAATTGGATAATATTATAACGGCAATATATAGCGGCTGGATCCCATATTCTCCCATCATTGGCGAAAGGGCAACAAGTAACAGTGCAAAGTTGTTGGTGTGGATTCCCGGAACAAGTCCTGAAAAGATACCAAGAAAATATCCTGCCAGCACAGACAATAAAATAAGAGGGACTGATATTTCGCCTGTTAAGATCAATTCATACACCTTGCAAAATTGTTAATAACTGGTTTGTCACTGACTAATAAATAGTAAATCTTACTTTCCGCACATCTTCTTAGTCTTATGATCTTATTTATTCCTGTTGACATTTAATCAGGAATGTTTAGTATAAACCCTCTGATGTATGTTCAATAAATCCAAAACCTGTGCTTGAACGTCATTCGACTTTGGGTTGAATCCCATATTCACCACTATGAAATAAAATCGCTATAATTGAACCGTGCAATTTTTAAAATCTGTTCTATTCCGGCTTGATTCCTGTCGATTTCAAGTAATTGTTCACATTTAAAGTTTTGTATTTGTATAGATGGTTTTGAGAAAAACACGATGCACAGCTCATATTGCAAAACCCCGTGCAGCAATACCGCCGCAGGCGGCGCATTCTCAATATTATGAAAAATATGACTCGATCGAATAAATCTAACAATTTTAATGATATTTGTGTATAAAAGCGCTATGCTGCGTTATTCAATATACAAGATTATAAGTTGGAATGCCGCGAAAACGTCATTGTTCACGCCAGTGGTCTGGGAATGCGAATCTTTGAGAGGATTGCTTCGGCGTCAAAAATCGCTAAACAAAGACAAAGTTTTAATTCCGGAACAATTCGCAATTCGCAGCCGAAAACGCATTATCTACAAATTTCTGATGCGTCATCCCGATAATGGTATTGAGGTTAACAATATCCTCGCGGTTGTATTCGAGCAGCAGATTAAGTGCATCTTTCTCTCCACGCTCATACCTGTGCCATAGGCGAACAGCTTCAAAACCATCGATCCCTGTTGTTTCGTCACTTCTCGATATTCCGAGTGTACGTTCGATATTCTTCAGCCCGCCGCTAAGACCTATGCGCCGAAGTGGATACATCAGGTCAATGTGCAGCTGATTAAATACGATCTGCGGGTACTTGTGTTTAATAAATGGCAGATCAAAACGTGCGCCGTTGAACGTAACCAGAAGTTCGTATTTCTTAAGTTCGTCAACTATATCATCAAGATCGATACCGCGAACGTATGTCTTTGTATCATTTCCATCGTATATTCCAACTACAGTTAGGTGGTCGGTGGTTGGTGATAATCCGGTGGTCTCGATATCTACAAAGGCTACCGAATCAGAAAAATGCCTGTATGCGCGCCAGTGTTCCGATCCTGGAAGTGCGCAGGCAAAGAATTCAAAATCCCGCGCATTGAGGCGCTCTTCGGATTCATCAATCCCGGCAAGTATAGTTTCTTTTTTGGCGGCAGATATTGGTATATTATCCTGTTGTAAAATGAACTCAGACCATGTCCTGATACCGCTTGACCATATCCTGTGCTCAATCGTTTTTCCTATGCGGGGTATGTGCATGTATGTACTTGTGAGCATGGTTTTTGCCTTTATTTTTTGATATTCTTAGTCAGTGATGGAGGATAATCATTTGAATTAGTATGGAGAAACTACTTTTCCAATATATGTGTCTCATGATGTATTTTATTGTTTCGGATTATGGAGCAATTTTGTGGCGAAGGATTAGTATTTCTAATCAAAAAAAGAGGGAATGGCTTTATGAAGTTTCAGGGTTAACTATATTTTTATGAATTACCAGGCAATCATAAGCAACGATGTTAACAATTAGTATCTAAAAAAATATTAACCCTTGGATTTGAAGAGGATACCGACCTATCAATAATAGATTAAATGGATAGATACGTGTGGTTCAATTAATATAAGTAAAATATTATCAGTTAGATTATCAATAAATAGCATTAATTTTGGAGTAACATGACAGATTTCAACGAATTTACACATGCGTGCAGAACTATCGAAAACACCCCGGGTTCACTTGATATGACAGGGCAGGTTGCACAACTCCTGCAGGATGTTACCTGTGATGAACTTCCGGTAGTTACGCATTTTATTATGGGTGAAGTGTTCCCTGCATGGAGTGCTGAAGATATGGGCATTGGCACAAGCCTGCTCTATACTGCACTTTCAAAAACAGCAGGTATATCTATAAAAAAGATGGAATCGCTGGTTCGCGATACGGGTGATATTGGAATGGCGGCAACAGTGGCACTATCCAATAAACCGAGAGGCCAGGCAACATTTTCATTATTTATAGAAGATACGCCGCCACTTTCCATACTGGATGTGTTTGGGCGTTTTAAGAATATATCAAAAGTATCTGGAAAAGGTTCTCAGGCAACTAAAATAAAAAACCTACAGTATCTTTTCAATTCATCTTCCACGGAACAAGCCGGGTATATAGCACGACTTGCAATTGAAGACCTGCGTATTGGTGTTGGTGAAGGAATAGTAAGGGATGCAATCTCAAAGGCATTTGAGGTTCCGATTTCTGATGTTGAGCGCGCGTTCATGCTGACAAATGACATGGGGCTTGTTGCAGTCACTGCAAGAAGCGGTGGTTCAGAGGAGGTTACAAAATTAGGTATTGAATTGAGACGTCCTATCAGGATGATGCTTGCCCAGGTCACACCAACGATTGAGAGCGCAATAAGTGAAATGGAAACTGTTGCTATTGAGTGGAAATTCGATGGCGCCCGCGTCCAGATACATAAGGATGGCGACAATATAACATTGTTTTCAAGACGACTTGAAGATGTGACCCGCTCACTGCCCGATATTGTTTCGGCAGTTAAGGAAAATGTCAAAGCGGATTCAGCGATACTTGATGGTGAGGCGTTCGCAGTTGATGAATCCGGCAGACCGCGCGCGTTCCAGGAGATATTGAAACGTTTCCGCCGCAAATATGATGTTGAACTGACCGCACGTGAAATTCCACTTACTTTGCGACTATTTGACCTTGTGTACCTGAATGGTGAGAATCTTATTGATGAGCCGCTTACTGATCGTAGGGCTGCACTGGTTGGTTGTGTTGAAAATGCCGGATCTATTAAGGTGGATGAGCAGGTGCTGACAGCTGATATTGAAGAAGTGAACAGGATATACAACGAAGCATTAGAGGCGGGTCACGAAGGAATCATGATCAAAAATCCAAATTCACCATATTCTCCCGGAAAGCGCGGCAAGAACTGGCTTAAGAAAAAACCGGTTATGGAAACGCTTGACCTTGTTGTTATTGGTGCGGAATGGGGATACGGCAGGCGTGCTAACTATATGGGTTCGTACACTCTTGCATGCCATGACCCGGATACGGGACGATTTTTGCCACTGGGAAAGGTTGGAACCGGCATTAACGATGAGCAACTTGCAGAACTTACAGAGACATTTTCAAAATTGATAATTATTGAATCCGGCATGACGATCGAGCTTAAGCCGGAAGTGGTGTTTGAAATCGCATTCGAGGAAATTCAGAAAAGTACGAATTATGAATCCGGATTTGCACTTCGTTTCCCGCGTCTTGTGAATGTGCGGGATGATAAGTCCCCGGATGAGGCAGATACACTTGTGCGCATCGGGAATATCTATTCTAATCAGCGTAAGTAAAATTGTGCTTATTTAGCAGCAATTCCCGTTATGCTAATAAACGCATGCAGTGAAAAGGTCACCTTTTTATGTTTTCGTAAAGATTATATGTAATAATTGAGTAATGAATAGAATAATTCCAATAATTCATTTTAATTTTCAATCAACGGGTGATTTTTCATGACTAGACAAATAAAACTTCGGAAAGGTTTGAACGCTGATGCACTTTTCTGTCTAGTTCGTTCAGGGTTTGAGAAATTAAGAGATAATCGATCAAAAAACATGACGTTTTCCCTA
>JAUVKD010000198.1 GCA_030596385.1 Methanosarcinaceae archaeon
GGGGCGATGGTGAGTTGCAGGACGATTTCATCGATTTCCATGCGGATCTTAACGGCGTATCACTGGATGGCAAGAAGGCAGCGGTTTTTGGTCCTGGCGATAGCGATGACTATCCGGACACGTTTTGCGATGCAGTAAGCATCCTCGAAGAAGTGCTAAATAAATGCGGCGCCGATATCGTCGCTGAAAACCTCAAGATCGACGGAGACGTTGAACCTGCATTCCAAGATGCAAAAGCCTGGGGAACAAAAGTCGCTGGTGCGCTTTAGACCGGCTTTCTTTTTTTGTTTTATTTATTTATTTTCCGAAGTTCATCTCCGCCCCTCACTCCGGTGGAAAGATTGAATTACTGGAGTTGGATTGAGGCGAAAGCTGAATTTCAGGTTAACTTATTCGGACATTTGCGACATATCCGGGATTGTGCAAACTCCGCTGTTTTATGGATCACCACGGTGGTATCCGGATACTGGCGGATGAAGGCAGTGGTTGCTTTATCGAGAATCTCGGTTCTAACAGCAACACCAATCTGGGATGCCCACGCTTTGTTGAACCTGGCAAAGTCGTACTCGATGTTCTGGATCATCTCAACGGCTTTCTGATCCCTGATGATACCATCTGCTCTCTGAGTCTCAGCAGCCCCAAAATAAAGAGCGACAAGGAGGGTTTCAGGTATTCCAGTCAACTTTTTTGTATCGGTTTTTTCATTCATTCCGACTCCAATTTCTACTCCAGCTTTCTCGCCGCAAGGATAAGATTCCGGTACTGCCGCCCAACCTTAGCAGGTCTTACTGTAAAGTTGCCAAATCAGACGCTGTAAGCGCATTTGTAAGTTCATCCTCTGAAAGATGGTGTGTCGGATACCCATGACACAGCTACATGGGGATGCAGGTTGATGGATCATCAGGAAGCCATCAATAGTATGTACACATCTTGTTAAATTTCTATTCAGAGTTAGGGGTGCCTATCTCATATGGCCATATTATTCGGAGATACTGCTGATCGTATTCGGAAGCGTTTTTACTGTAACCATGATCACAGCCAGCATATTATACTAATAAATGAAAATATTTCAGATTATCAACTAAAAAAACCAATTATATTATGTAGCATAATTACTATCAGTAATAATATGCAACTTCCGACACCTGGTGACCTTAAGCAAAAACGGACCGAACTTGTCTTATCCAAAGCGAACTGGCAAAACGTGCGGGAGTTAGCTAGCCTTTGATAGCACGTATCGAATCAGGCGACGTTGATCCAAGACTATCTACTTTATGGAAGATATTTGATGCTTTTGAAGCTATAGAGAAAGAGCACATGTTAGTAAAAGATATTATGCAGTCTCCTGTGATTCATTCAACTCTCGATATATCGGTGGATGAAGCAGTGCGACTTATGGAAAACCACGGATTTTCACAGGTTCCTGTTATTGATAATGGTGTTCCTGTCGGAAGTATATCCGATGACCTGATCATAAAGTCAATGGCAAACAAAAAGGCGTATAAAATCTCCCAGATGAAAGTATCTGACATGATGGGAGAATCATTTCTTACTGTTTCTCCGGCAACAGACCTGGGTGTTGTGTCACACACATGCTTGAAAGACATCCTGCCGTGCTGGTACTGGAAAAAGGACGGGTTGTCGGTGTTGTGACTAAGCACGATGTGATTAGTTTGTTACACGCCTGATCTATCTCATGAAATTCAGATGATCATAGCTATCGAGTACGTTAATTTTAATGATTATACCTCGCAGCTCTTATGCTATTGGGTGTGCCGTTGCAACGTTTAACTTTTTAACGTCATTCAAATAGGCAGGGACGCAACTGATATGGATATATCGAAAAACAGATACAATAATACTTCATGTTTTATCATATCGAAAGCATTCTTCAAAATTGAATACGCACATCCACGGACGTTTGCACCAACTACTGTATTTGCTGACATACCGGCCCATATATCGATAAACTTTTATATGTAGACTGTATTATCCCCGATAGGCGTTTATCTGTTAGTTAATATATGGGATAGAATTATGCAAATGATTAAAAATGTGATGATAATTTTTATTGTTTTGTTGTTAGTTAGCATTTTTACAAATGCTTCTTGTGCATCGGAACATCTTGACACAGATCAAAATAATGCAATAATATTGAAAAATGCAGTTTTTGACTCATCAAAGCAACTACCTGTGTCTGAAAAAACCGGATTTGCAACATCACATTATTCTACTGGCACCGGGGAGTACTATATATTACAGTTCAAAGGTAATGTACTCGAAGAGTGGAAACTGGATGTAAAGAATACTGGCGCAATCTTTTTTGATTATGTTCCAAACAATGCATTTATTGTCCGGATGAATTCATCTGTGAGATCACAGGTCGAAGCAATGGATATTGTACAATGGATTGGAACTTATAAGCCTGCATATAAGATCAGTCCTGTATTTTCGACGTATTCAATTGCTAACACTACCACTACAAATGCAATTTCGGGTGATGTTGTTAAAGATATCATTGTTATGCTGTTTGACTCAAAACACAATGCACAGGTTATATCGGAAATTGAACAACTTGGCGGGGAAATTGTAGACAATGGCGGAGATATAATGAGGGTACGCATAGAAATTTCAAAGTTGTCCGATATTGCAGCTATAAGCGGAGTTAGCTGGATCGAGAAATATATGCAGCCAGTAATTTTTAACGATATCGCTGCCGATATCATAAACGTATCATATGTTCGCAATACACATGGATTAACAGGCAGTGGACAGGTCGTGGCAGTGGCGGAAACGGGGTTGGATACCGGTGTAGATAATCTTGGTATTATTGGTGATATACACTTGGAATTTGATAACAGAGTGACGTTTATTAATTACTATGGCTCTAGTCCGAATGACAATAATGGTCATGGTACACATATTACAGGTTCAATTGTTGGCGATGGTTCAAGATCAGATGGTTTGTATCAAGGAATGGCACCAGACGCAGCGATTATATTTCAAGGAATTGGGGATGATGA
>JAUVKD010000065.1 GCA_030596385.1 Methanosarcinaceae archaeon
CTGATAAGGATGTACATCTGGTAAAAGAACTTTCAACGAAGTTGCTTGGGAAACTGAGTAAGTCACCACTTACGGGCACAGAAATTGTGGTTGTATCTCCCACACTTGCATATCATCACCTGCCGCATTCGGCATGCGATGTTGCCGAGTTCCTGCGCCGTGGCGGTGCGAATACAAATATGATTGGGCTTGCAAGGGGCATGGGGCGAAGGGTTGCAATGTCTGCTGATTATGAGAGAAAGCTCATCAATGAGCATGATATTGCATTATTCACATTTGGCACATTTCGTGACTGTATTGTCAATAAAAAACCAAAACTGTTTGAAGGCATTGAAATACCTATTGTTGTCACAGGTGGACCTGATATCAAGACTGAAGATATTCCTGGGGCGGATATATACATTGGGGGAATTGGACGTGTGTCTCATCGTTTGCGTAAAGGGCCGGAATTAGAAGATCTTGACAGGATGAATGAAATTGTCAGTGAAGTGGTCGGCAGGGTGCGTAAAAATATTGCAAAAGATCCTCTTGCGGTTTTACCTGCAAGAATCATGAAAGAAATTAAAGATCAGATACCTGAGATCGAGCATGTTTTAACTCCTGCACCTATTACAATCCAGCTTGATGGACTTCGCGTAAAGTTACCTTATGATGAGTTCCATGAGAGAGTAAAGAATATCGAATTCGATGAGGTTCCATTATTATCAGAAGTTTCAAATGTTATGCAATCGTAAATGAAAAATTATATATTGATTAAGATAAAATTTAAATCTGAAGTTGGTTTTGTAATATGATATAAATATAATATTTTGTATCATATGGCATTATAATATTATGCATGATTATATATAATTATTCCATTTTTATCTATCACAAAATATATAGGAGACCTGGTCTATGGAAATTGAAAAAATCAGGGGAATTTTGAAAAAAAAACCTGAGGATGCTGTAGATGAACTTCTTGATGATGTCAAGGAAAGATATGGTGAGATCCCATATATTATGGATTTCATGAAAGGTATGCCTGAACTTTTGATTACAAAGGTTTTGTACGATAATTCCATCATGCGTGAGTTCAAGCGCATGGATCCAAAGACAGTTGAGTTGATATCAATAGGTGTTTCCGCTGCACTTCGTTGTGATCACTGTTTAAAGATGCACATTAGGGTTGCAAACCGTATAGGGATTACAAAAGAGGAGATATTTGATGCTATTTTAATAGGGGGCACATTGTCTAATGCATCTGTGCTTGCTGAAGGTACGCGAGCACTTGATTCTGAACTTTCTTGTAATGGTGATACTGGTGAAATGTGCGATGTGTGTGATCTCTCAATTGATAAAGATGATTAATTGAAAAATATCATGTCAAAAGCGAAAAAGGCAACAACTTGAGATAGAATTGTTTGGTGATGATGATGTATGAATGCTGATAAATTGTATCAGGATATTTTAAGATACTTGATGGGTGAAAATGTTGATTTTTTGAAATACGAACCGGACCTCTCCAGTTTAACAGGGTTTGAGCAAAAAGTGCTCGGTGAAACAAGTAAGATATCATATGGTGCGACCATTACATATTCCGAACTTGCAGACCGAATCGGAAGCAGTGGGGGTGCACAAGCTGTGGGACAGGCATTGTCTAAAAATCCATATCCTATTGTAATCCCGTGTCACAGGGTGATTGCAAAATATGGAATTGGGGGGTATAACGGCGGGGTTAAGTTGAAGAAATGGTTGCTTGAGATTGAAGCGAATGGACTTGATCATAAAATATGCGACCGCACGAGATCGCGGCATGTTCCTACATCATGAACATGAAATACAAAATGGTTTTAAAGCGTTGTCGTATTTGCAGATATGAAAATGGCATTCCAGGATTTACGGTTTTGGTAGCAGTGGAATAAAACCATACGATGGGGACTAATAGTTATATTTTAAGAGTTTATAAAATCTAAGATATAAGATCACACAGCTGAATAATTAATATACAGCCAGTTCATTAAGGACATCAGTTTTTGACAAAACACCTTTTGGTACACCGTCGATTGTAACGATCAAGCGCCCGATGTTATGATTGTTAAACTTTTTCACAGCTTCATACAAAGGAGCTTCACCATCAATCGTAACAAGATTTTTTGCCATTATATCCCTGACCTTCAACGTTGTTCTGCCGGTTGCAAGAGCATTTCCTATATCTGTGAATGTCACAACTCCAACAATGACGCCCTTTTCTTCAACAGGTGCCCCGTGTATATTATTTCTTACAAGAACTCTGGCAGTTTCTTGGATATTCGCATTGATACTAACCATAGTGGCAACCTTTCTGACATAATACTTAACAGATTTTTTGGGGAGAGATACCATTTCTGTTATTGAAAAAAGCAATGTGTTTTGACTGTCATCACGACCAATAATCTCTCCACGAACAATTAAGTGGTTTACAGGAGTAGGACCTATCTGAATCAAATCTCCCTGAACAAAATCCCTGATATTACCAAGTACCTGTACCGTGCTGTTACAAAGGTCCGGATGCCTGATAGTTGTAAAACTAATCTCTGCTGCAGTTGCATCTTTGACAAGTTTGTTGTTTTTGTAAATTGGAACAATTGCCTCATTTTCTATTGTAGTGATATTCAATGCATTATATGCGGCACCTGTTGCCTTATATCCGCCTTTTGGACCAGGTACGCCTTCTACCAGACCAAGAATTTTCAAAGATTGCATCTGATTACGTACCGTACCTGGATTTCGATTTATAATACTTGCAATCTCTTCACCTTTGACGGCACGGTTTTTTTCTCTCTGCAAATTAATAAGTGCAATAAGAATATCCTTTTGAATTAGAGTAAGTTCCACTAAAACACCCACATTTTTATGTGAGACAAGTACTCAAAGGTTGTATATATACATATTGTGGTATTCAGTACTTCCGAAATTATGGCGTCAAGATAGACCTGGATTTCACAAATCAATATCAACAAACTGCGAATGCACCTGTTTCCACTCATAAAATCGATTGAAGAATAGCGATTAATTCACCAGATCGATCTGCTGACTCCAAAACTTCTATAAAATCTCTTGGAATACACATTCGCTTCGTATTAGCAATTGGTACAGCTGACCCCCTTCTAATTTTCCAATATTCTCGTATATAAGATAAGTGCACAGCTGTTTATGTGGGTGTTTCAGCATTCTTGTTGAACGTAGGCTAAAGAGAGGTAAGTTAAAGAGAGGTAAGCTAAAGAGAAGTAGGCTAATATTCTTACGGCATTATCCGGCAAACAAAGACAACTCTTCCACCTGCCCTGTGAGTTCCATCCAGGTGGAAAATCATGCATCCTTTATGCTCAATCAATGTCTTTATTTTCTTGTGCATACTTTTATGAAGTTACTTGAAAAGCAAAAGGAAGTCAAGATTCCGGTTCGATGTAGTTCCTGTTGAGATGTATATTCCTTTTGTGCATTTGTATAGGTGGTTTCGATAAAATTCTGATGCACAGCTCATATTGCAAGATCCCGCACAGCAACACCGCCGCAAGCGGCGGATTCCAAACATTACAAAAAAATCATGTGACTATTCAGCCATACTAAAAACCGGATACCTATAGCGAAAATTCGATTATTTGTGTCTATGGCGATACATTTATTAGTTTTTAATACTGAGTTTACATCTATCGATTTCAAAGGTGTTTGACAATTGTGTGCAATTATTAATTTGTGGGCGATTCAGTCTACAGATAACGTTTATGATAGCCGAATAGTTACAAAATCATCGCGTATTTGTCTAACTGTGAAAACGAATTTGTCCACTTTTAAATTAAAACCAATATAACCGTCACATGCGATATATTTTCACACGACTGAATGAATGAATGTCATGGGCGTTTTTGCGACAAATTTAATATCTATCGGACAGACTAAATGCTCCACAATACTCTCCCATCTCCGTCTTTTTTTATAGTATATAATTTGTAGAATTATATAGTCCGAGTTAATCCGAGCACAGCGAGGATTTTCTTGTTTTGTATATCCAATATACACCACCACCGATGAGTATTATTGCCAGCGCGCCGACCAGATATCACATCTTTAAGGGTAATAAATGCTATAAAACGAAAAACAAATCCTTAAAGTGTGAAAACACCCGACCGCAAAAACAAAGCATATTTGACAGAAACAGAGAGATGATAATATGCGGCCGGAATGTGTCATTCACTGTGATTCGCACTCAGGCATTTCGATCTGTTCGTAGTACCTTGCACGTTCGATTAATCCTTTGAAATATTCATCCATGTATTTCACCTCAGTAATAACTACTACCGCAGGGTATATTACCATGAGCCAAGCGAGGTGAAAGTGTTTAAGAATATTGTTCTGGTACGATATTGACATCGACTGCGTAAAAATATGCTTTATTCATAATCAATGTCTTCCCGTTCTTCTGTTCCCAATAAAGCACTTCGAGAAATTTTATCCATCCAAAGACCATGGTACCCGATATAAAAGCCATTCCTCCGGTGATGTTAGTTACCAAAAAGACAATGAAAACGATCAGGCTGATAATAACCAAAAATGTAATCGCTATTTGTTTTCGGGTGGTTTTTGGTTGTGCGATTCCCCTGCCAGTTCTATTAAACCTGTGCCAATCATTCGCTCCTATGAAAAGATGGAAGAACAAACCACTAATGATGCCTGTCAGGTACATATTCGGATTTACTTTCCCATACGCATAAAAAATAAAAACAGCCAGGTGCATGAGCACCAATAACTCTAACAAGGCCCTATTGTTTTTTTATTAAACCAGCCAGTACCCACAGGAGTTATCCTGTCTCCACGATCCGGTGCATTTACTGGTAGGTCAACAAATTGCAATGCTTGTTTGGTCTTTATTATATTCGCATCTGGACACCACCCCATCATTCTTCTAACACTTTCAAAAAGCACAATTTTCAATTTTCCTCCCTGTAATGTTCAATCTCAGACTGTATTTCAGATGCAGTCATATTGTCTGTTAAAATCGAATAATATGACGTAAGTCATACCATCTTGTATACCGATTTTTATTTTCGGACCGGATGTCCAGTCGTGTATCCAGATCATGATATTCCATACCTTGCTTGTGTTTCAAAAATAAGTACCCTGGCAGCAATGGAGCAACTGATATGATTAATTGCCATTCCCCGGATATTACTGAATAAGCAAGCAATGCAGCAAAAGTGGTTAATATCATTGCTAATATCATAAATGTTTCAATTGATTTTATGGGTTTATTTTTAGTATCTAATTTAATGTCGCTGTATTTCAGTGTTATATTTTTTAGTTCAAAAGACCCCAAATGAACACCATTTTCATCGATTGAAATGTTTGACTGAAATGTTTTGACCGCAAGAAAGTAAAATAAGGAATACATTCCAGCAAGAATTGGAATCAAGATCATATAATCCATGTCCCTTGAGAAAATCAAGACCTGGGTTAAGACGGTCACAATAACAATATAAAATACGGAAGAATTTGCAGGGAATATTACATTTTTTGATTGAACATTTACAACATTTGATTGCCTGGATACTGTTTGTAAAAGACGTGCAAAATCGACAGGCTGCATTGATCCGTGTCTCGATTGAGTTACATTCGGACACCACCCCATCACTTTACGTAATGTTTCTGCCATACTTATTGTCATACCAGTGCCCTCAATTCCCCAAACAGTTCCTCTGCCAACTTCGTAGGGTCATCCGTTCTTTCAAGCTTGATCTTCATCTCGTCTGCAAAGTCCCACAAAAGTTCGATGCACTGCGTATACCTGCTGCATGCACCGCAGTCCCCTTCATGCTCATACCACACCTGCACTCCATGCTTTGCGGATACGAAGATGATGGCGTTGGCATTAAACGGTATTGAATGCCCGAACAGGATACCGCGCTCGGCATTCATACTTATCATCTCGATCTGGTTTGACTGCGCCATCTCAAGCAGTGTATCTTCAATGCGCTTATCCATGCTGATGAGCGCCCTGGATACCGCCTGCCTTGAAATGTTGAACGAGCGTGCTATATTAATATTAGGAAGC
>JAUVKD010000054.1 GCA_030596385.1 Methanosarcinaceae archaeon
ATGAAATAAATGAAGGACATCGCAGCATAGCGTTTTCCACATGGTAATGTTATTGAAAATGTACAGTTTTGTTTAACCGACTTAGATACACATATATTTTCATAATGATTGAAATCCGCCGCCTGCGGCGGGTTGCTGCGTGGGATCTAGCAATTTGGGCTACGCATCGACATTTTATCGTAACCAGCTAAACACGTACAAAAAATTATATCACATTTTGCTTTGGGATAATATTAGTTCTGGAATCGATGTACTGTGGCATTCTGATCCCAGAACCATCCAATTTTATATCTTATCTCCAGGCGGGGCAGTGTTGAGTTTTACGTACTTCACCCCTTTCAGGGACATTATCCGCTCTGCGACCGCTTTGACATCCGCGCCTTCTCCATCAAGTATTATAACTTCAAGACAGTTATCATGATCAAGGTGTATGTGTGTGGATGACTTGATAATATCTATATAATCGTGCTGCGCTTCTGAAAGTGCGTTTGACAATCCCCGTTTTGTATGGTCATATATCAAAGTGATAGTACCAACACGCCGCCCTTTGACGTCGTTCATCCATTCATAATAAGTTATATAAGTCCTTATTGAATCTCTGATACCTTCAGATCTTGATGAATATCCACGTTTTTCAATAATACGATCGAATTTTGTAAGAAGATTATTTGGCAGCGAGACACCAATGCGCATAAGTTCCTGTTCCATTATTATATCACCCGTAATAAGTAATGAAGTGATTAGTTATAAAATTTTGTAAATAATTCATGTATATGATACATTTATTAAGACATATGTGATTAGTAAAGTATAATCCCATCGAATTTAAGGAATAATCACATGAAAATGGAACAATTGTACTCTGGAAAAGCAAAGACGATATATATGACCGATGACCCTACAAAATTAATATCACAATTTCGGGACAGTCTTACAGCATTTGATGGAAAAAAGAAAAGTGAAATTGCAAAGAAAGGTTACTGCAACGCCCAGATATCCAGAAAAATATATGAAATGCTCGAAACAAAAGGCATAAAGACCCACCTGATCGAAATGATATCAGATACTGAAATGCTTGTACATGCAGTCGAGATAATAAAACTTGAGGTCATTGTACGAAATATTGCTGCAGGATCAATTACAAGAAAGTATCCGGTAAAAGAGGGAACAATATTTAAAAATCCTATAGTATCATTCGATTACAAAAGCGACGAGTACGGCGACCCGATGCTAAATGAAGACATCGCAGTTGCACTTGGAATTTCGACCTATGAGGATATCGAACAAATACGCAATATCGCACTAAAAATAAACAGGATACTTGTTGAGTACCTTGATAAGAGAGGTCTCTTGCTGCCGGACTTTAAACTTGAGTTTGGTCACAAGGACGGGGAAATATTACTTGCCGATGAGATATCATGTGATACCTGTCGGTTCTGGGATAAGAAAACAGGTGAGTCACTTGATAAAGATATATTTAGGTTTGATAAAGGCGACCTATCAAAAGCCTATGAAGAAGTTGCAAGGCGCATTGTGCCTGAAATATTTGAGTGAACCAAAATCAGATCAAGGTTGAAAAAAAATGAACAAGTATGATGTTATAGTTGTATGTGCGGGGATCAGCGGACTGTTGGCTGCTCTCACACTGTCAAAACACGGCAAAAAGGTGCTGGTACTTGAAAGATCCGAATATGTAGGCGGAAATTGCAACAGTTATGTGGTAGACGGTTTTCAGGTCGATACCGGTGCCCATGCCCTCACGCATCTTTTAGTCGGACCATTGAAAATGTTAATGGATAACTATTTTGATTACGTGCCGGTATTTGAGAATTACGGACATTACTATATCAGGACAAAAGACCGTTTACAGAAGGTTCCATCGCACTTGAAGGATTTTGTTACATATAACATTCTTCCGAAAAAAGACAGGCTTGTACTGTCGCAGGGAATAACAAAAGCTCTTACGCTATCAACATTTGGTGTGGACCTATCTAAACAATCAGTGTATGATTCACTGCCGCATAACCTGTCAAAGGATACATATGATTTTGTCAACGCAATATCATTTTTCCTGTCAGGGAAATCAATGAAAGATACATCTGTCCACAGAATGCTTACTGGTAGCAGTTTTATACGCGACAGTGTCACACAGGAGCAGTTTGAAACCATTGTGGGACCAAGAAATACGCCACAATATACAGAATCAATTCTCCAGTCCATCTTACATTCCAATATTCGTACATCGCTGGGATTAAAATTGTCAGGGATACTGGAAGCATCAATTCCGATTAAAAGCACTGTTCCAAACCCGCTTGCATCGATCAGCAGGTTTGTAATTAATAGTAATAATGCTCAGGCTCAGGGGTATCCTCGCAAAGGGCTCAAAGCAGTGTTAAATGCCGTTCTTTATTCGCTTCCGGAAACAGTTGAGACACAAACACATTGTGAGGTAAAACGCAACCTCACAAATGAGGGAAAGGTTACAGGCGTAGAAACAGAAGATCAGGCTTACTATTCCGATATTGTGATCTACACAGGTTTTGCAAAAAACCTGCCTGATATTGTTGAAGACCTGCCAGTATCCTATGTTAACGATCTTGCCGGAATTGTCCAGACAAAGAGCCTGACCATATGGTTAGGTCTTGACAGGAAAATGGATTAGTTCAAATATGTAGGTGCAGCTATCTGGTTTACAGATACTCCATACTGGGCAATGCCGATCAGCAATTATGATTCGTCCCTTGCACCAAAAGGAAAACAGGTAGTAGGGTTCGTGTTTGTGATGGATAGTAACAAATCAGAGAAATCAGTGATAAAAAATGCGTATGATACTATTTATCGTGCCCTGCCATCCATTGAAAAACATGTTGTGATGCAGCATGAACAGATCACAATCCCTGAAAAAGCGGCAGTCACAATTAACGGAAAATTCGCAGACATCCAGACACCTATCAAAAATCTGTACATTGCCGGCACGGATACGGACAACAGGAGCATGGGTATAACACGTGCATCATACTCCATTATCGAGATGCTGGGTGCTTTAAACAAAGATGGGAACCTGCATTGAACAGGCTAACAGGCTTTTTTACATCTTCCAATTTTTGCCTGACCAGTTTCTATCTTCTCAATATCATCGTTCTTAATCGGTCTGCCGCATATTCAGATTTGTCGGCTATATCCCCTATGGATTTTACGAGTTCGGTAAGATGATAAACACCTGCACCGCCAAGGACATCCTCATGTTTGAAAATGATCTTGATCAGATCAGTTTCGATTATATCTACTTCATGTTCCAGCTCTTCTACCTTTGGAACAATTGCAAGCGTCTGTTTGACATCTTTTTTGCCAAACGATGTTTCAAGCAGTTCGCTCAACTGATCGACCAGTGTCTCATACATTTCTACAGTAGCGGCTGTTCTGGACATCAGTTCTAAAAACCCGTCACGTATCACGTCGGGAAGTTCACATTGTCGCAGCAGCAACCAGTACGCAACATCCTGCGCATCGTCAGGTATAGTATCCTGTGGTTTCAGGAAGTCCAGCAGGTCATTTGCGTTCACAGGCAGCATGATGGATGATTTCAACTGTGAACGAATCGTCTGTTTGATAACATCAGCTTCGTGTTCAATAACGTCGATTTCGCGGCTTAATTCTTCCACGCGTACCATGTCACCTTTGCAGTATGCTTCAACTGATTCGCTTAATTTACGGACAGCATCCCCGCCTTTTTCTGCATGCATGTGCAGTGGCCTGAAAGGTGATTCAGCAAAAACGTTGAGCACCGAACGAATATATTCTCTTCGTATCATATTCCAATCCCTATGAGTCCTGTGAATATAAGTGCAGATGTGGCTGCTGCCACAGGTACAGTTATTATCCAGGACATTATTATCTTTCCGATAACACTTAAATCAACCGCTGCAAGACCACCTGCAAGACCGACACCGATAACCGAACCTACAAGGGTGTGTGTGGTTGATATCGGAAGCGAACTATAGCTATGTAAAACAACAACCGATGCAGTTGCAAACTCCGCAGAAAATCCCCTTGTCGGGGTGAGTTCTGTAATTTTTGTGCCAATCGTTTCTATCACGCGATATCCCCATGTGGCAAGCCCGAGAACCATTCCAAACCCACCAATTGCCAATACCCATATTGGTACCGTACTATTTGTTAAACCAAGAGTGTTCATGGCTGCTAAGAGTGGACCTACGGCATTTGCCACATCATTAGAACCATGCGCGAATGCGATAAAGCAGGCAGTCAGGATCTGAAGTGTCACAAACCTTTTCTCAATATCATATGGATTATCCGCTTGCTGCAGCAGAAAATACCTTATAATTGAGAATATAATATATGCAAGAGCTGCCCCCAATAGAGGTGAGACCAACCAGCTGCCAACAATCTTGGCAAGTACCAACCAGTTAATATCTGCAAATCCTATCACACCATTGTACGCTAGCATTAAGCCAAAACCTAAGACAGCACCGACTATTGAATGTGTGGTGGATACAGGTAGATTGTAAAACGTTGCAAAAGTGATCCAGAATCCTGCTGCAAGTATTGCTGCAAGCATCCCTATCACAACAAAGTGCGGTTCAATAAGCTTTATTGAATCGATCGGTACGATACCTTTTGCTATTGTAGATGTTACTCTTTCACCAAAAAACACCGCTCCAGCGAACTCAAAAACTCCTGCTATAACTATAACCTGCTTAATGGACAGCGCTCCGCTGCCAACTGAAGTTCCCATTGCATTAGCAAGGTCGTTTGCGCCTATATTCCAGGCCATATATAACCCTGCGATGATAAGTGCTATTACCACCGGATCAAATAAATCCATTATTGTATATCTCCCTTATTTTTCATTTCAAATCGGAGATGCGGTCAATGTGTGATAAAGGTTTATTAATTATTTGAGCCAATATTATTTTGACATAAGGCCAATTTTTTCAATTGATTCTATGTAGTCACTTTCGAACCTAAAAATCACTATAGAATGGTAGTACTAATCCTGTTTAATCCGGATATAAGTATCCTCTTCAAAAAGCAGGGTAAAATGCATATTGGCATTATCTAAATCAAGTGCAGGAGCATCTTTCGATTTACAAAATGTAGTCTATTACCCTTAGATTTGAAGAGAATACGGATATAATCCTGTCTACAATTGAAAATTCGATTGCTGAACATTTACCCGGTTATATTGTTGATCGTGCAATCATCAGACGAAAGTCAAACATTGTGACAGCACATATCACAGCAGAGATGCGGAGTATAGTGATTTAGAGAAAATATCTACAATAGATCCCTCACAGGTCCAAGTATTAAATTCATGTACTTCGCTGCACCGCTTTTAAGGTCCATCGGATGAAGAGTTCCCAATGTAAATGAGTTTTCAAGTTCCTGCTGACTGTGGAATGTCATATCACCACCATACTTTTCAGGTCGTTCAAAAATAATCTCATCATATCTCGGAAAAATGTGATACCTGAAAAGATCGATTACCGGATTATCATTAACCTCTCCGGCAGTGCAGAATGCCTTATTAAGTTTCTTTTTTATAGATTTTTCAGTATCATCAACTGAAATATAGTTTTCACTTGAAGAGGACATTTTCGTGCCATCCAGTCCGAGCAAGATTGGTGTGTGTATGCAGATAGGTGCCGCATATCCAAGTTTTGGCAACTCTTCTCTTGCAAGCATGTGTATCTTCCTCTGGTCGATCCCGCCCACAGCCACATTCACTTTAAGCATAGCAATATCAACCACCTGCATGATGGGATAAACCATCTGGGAAACCTTCGGATCCTTCATCTTGCGTCCTACCTCATCCATGCTTCGTTTTGCCCTGTTGAGCGATGTTGCGCGTGTAAGCTTGAGAACATTCAACATATAATCCGAACCAAGCTGGAAATCCGAACCATAAACAAAATTCGTTTTCTCTTTGTCAAGACCAAGTGCAATAAAACACCGCTTATTATAATCTGCTATCTCACGAACCTCATTCAGAGCACCTTTTTGGTTTAAGTACGCATGTAAATCAGCAAGCAGAACAGTGATCTTAAATCCGGCCTTTTGCAGGTCAATAAGTTTATTCACAGTCAGGACGTGGCCTATGTGGATCTTACCGCTTGGCTCATATCCCACGTACGCTGTTGGATGCTCCGTATGTTCCATCAGATTGTAAAGTTCTTCTATTGTAACAATTTCCTGCACATTTCTTTTGACAAGTTCAAGTCTATTATTAAGTTCAAGTCTGCCCATTGATTCACCGCTTGTATAACTATATTGTAATTTCAATTTGTTTTTGTTGCTTTAATAATGTGCAACTTCAAAAATGC
>JAUVKD010000130.1 GCA_030596385.1 Methanosarcinaceae archaeon
AAACCAGCAATTCCATTACAATATATACAAGAAGGAAACATTTTAAAAATAAATGACACAGAACATCCCAATGCCTCGGGTATAATGCCTCCTATGTATGCAGTACAATATGTAATTCCTGCTACGGTGAACAAAGAACCTGAATATACCAAAATGTTGCAGTATCCCACATATATCAATTATCCGATATCCAGTTTGATAGTCACGGTAATGCCTGCTGAAGGAATGGATATTGTCATTAAGGACGAAGGCGGAAATGTGCTACAGGGCGAAATCATAGAATTAGATCTAAATGCAGTTGTACACACATGGTCATCACCAAAATTCAAGGAATTTACAATAAGTACTAAATCAAAGAGCAACACCACTAACATATTACCATACGTTGCAATCGGAATTCTTATTATGGCAGTGCTTGCATTTCCATTTATCCAGAAGAAAATAAAAGGTGGGAATGGAAATACAGTATTAAAAAGTACTGGTACTTCAGATGAAGAAAAAAAGGATAGTCATCATGAAAAGAATGGTGCAGGTGTGAATGTTGATAAGAAAGTCACCACAAAAAAACCTGACCTGAATGAACTTGAAGACAGGTATGATGCAATCCTTTCATTATTGAATAAGATCAAAAATGACAGAGATAATGGAAATCTCAGTGATGAGGAATATAGAACATTGTCTGGAAAATACAAATTAGAAGCCATCGACCTGATGAAAACTATAGACGAACTCAAGAATCAATCAGGGGAATAGAAAATTGGAAACCGGATCCAATCCTTTAATAAGTATCCACTTCAAAAAACAGGGGAAAATGAGATTAGTATTATCTAAACCGTATTTGTATAGATGGTTTCGATAAAATCCCTATGCACAGTCCATACTGCAATACCCCGCACAGCAATACTACCTCAGACGGCAGATTCCGGACATTATAAAATATACACATACGCATCGGTCGGACAAAATATAACATTTTTAAGTATCCGCTTCAAAAAGCAGGGTAAAATGCATATTTGGATTATCTAAATCAAGTGCAGAAGCATCTTTCGATTTGCACAATGTAGTCTATTACCCTTAGATTTGAAGTGGATACAAAATGAACACATATTAACGAGAATTTAAACTGAAAGTCTTACAGAAATGTGAAAATGGTAAAAAGAAGGCACAACTTAAAGCCTGGAACATGGTCTTCATATATCTTTCATCACATACAGGTATTTGAATATTATTAATAATATGGCATGGATAATAAGAGGTAATACTTATGGATGGTTATCAGTTTTTGCTGTTGCTTGCAGCTTATCTAGCAGGGCTCATTGCAATTGGATGGTATTTTTCGAAAAGACAGATATCTGTCACAGATTTCTGGCTTGCGGGTAGGGAAATTGGAACAGTAGGTGTTGGCTTTTCAGCTGCAGCATCCTGGCTCACAGCAGGAGCACTCCTTGCAGTCATTGGTTTTTACATGTTGCTTGGAATGGGTTCGATCTGGGGATTTGTTGCCCCGAACATTATCGCCCTGTTGATAATAGCGCTTCTTGTTGGAAAGATAAAACACTTGCCAGCAATCACCCAGCCAGAATTACTTGAGCAAAGGTACAGCAGTGCAATACGCGCTCCTGTCGCGTTTATTATCACTATTGTAATGATACTATTTGCAGTGGCTGATATAAAGGGATTTGTATTCGTTCTGGAAGTTTTTTATGGAATAAGTCCGATTTATGCCGCATTGATAGTTGCAATTGCCGTATCAGTATATGTAACCCTTGGAGGACTATCTGCTGTTGTATGGACTGATGTAATACAGTTCGTATTCCTTTCAACCTTTACAATTGTAATGGCCGTACTTGCAGTGAGTGTTGCGACATCCGGTGGAATACAGGATATATCGGTATCTGAACTGTTCATTGATGTACCTGGTTCATGGTGGAATCCGTTATCGATCGGAATCCCGATGGTATTGATTTTCATTTTTACGATCATCCCCGGATGGATGACAGAACTGGATCCGTGGCAAAGAGTCTGGGCTGCAAAGGATGCAAAATCCGCAAGATCCGGAATGGTTTTGGGTGCATTTTTAGTGGCAATCGTATTCGCAGCATGCGCAGTGATAGCTATTGGACTTAATGCAATATATCCCGATATTGCAGCAGCCGGTTTCCCAATGGGAATGGCACAGGCAGAACCTGCGCTTTTGGTGTTTATAGTCAGCAACTTTTCACCGACAATTGTCGCACTCAGCGCTATTTGTCTTGCAGCCGCAGCCATGTCATGTGCTGATACATTCGCAACATCCGGAGGATCATGTCTTTCCCGTGACATATATCAGAGATACATTAAACCTGATGCAACAATGAAAGAGATGCTCGTGGTTAATAGGATCAGTATATTGATCGTTGTTGCGAGTGCAACAATCGGCTCATTCTTTATTACCAGTATTATGGAGGCAATTCACATAGCAACCTTTATCGCAAGCGCATCATACTTTTTCCCGCTCATGGGCGGACTGTACTGGAGGCGTGCTACAAAACAAGGCGCACTTGCAGGACTTGCGATCGGGGCAGTTGCCCAGATCGGACTTGTTGCCATAGACCTTATAAAAACAGCGCCAATGGCACCCCCGTATCTTGAGACCGTGCATCCGATCCTAATAAACCACGGAATTATTGTTGGAATGCTGCTAAGCGCAGTCGCGTTTTTTGGAGTATCCTTTGCAACGAAACCTTCAAGCGATGTAAATCTGGCACCGTTTTTCAAGGATATTGCAGAAAAACTCACACAGAAAAATGAACAGAAAGTCGATGAACTAAGCCCTGAATATGTCAAATTCCTTGTAAATCTTGACGAAAAGATAACAGGCGAGCGTGCACATTTACACCTGAACATTGAAACGTCTACAACATTGAATTGGACAAAATTCATTGACAATTTGAAATCCCTGTAGTCTGGATGGGTAACACCGGCTGGTATTGATTCTATTTACAGGTTAACACAGGCAGATATGCTTTCATGTGTTTCTGTGACACGTGGAACCACTGAAAAGGAGATATGGTTCGCAGCGGAACCGAAGGTCGAATCCATTGAAAGCCAGCGAAAAGAGTTATTTATTGCATTCAATGAGATTGCGAATGCCCTTGATGATATGGGTATAAAAGTAACACCTTAAGGCTCAAATTGAAATCTGATTGATGTAACGGCACACCTAACCTCAGCAAAGATGTGAGATATGATATGCAGTCGCTTTGTAGTTCCATCTCAACTTTGTTACATATGTCTGGAAATACAAGCACTTGTATAAAGACTGTAATATTTTTATCCCGGCCATAGCGGATATGCAATGTATAGTAATCAAGAGCAAACTACAACTCGCAAACTACACTTTTTCTCAACCAATCGATATCCGACTGGTACAACTCCCGCAGATCCCATAATCCCAATTTAAGCATTGCCACACGGCTTACACCAAGTCCCCATGCAAGTACGGGATATTTAATCCCAAGAGGCTCTGTGACTTCTTTTCGGAACACTCCGGCACCACCAAGTTCTACCCATCCCATGCCTTCAACATAAACTTCAGGCTCAACGCTTGGTTCAGTATATGGAAAATAGCCGGGACGGAAACGTACATCCTTAAATCCCATCCTGTGATAGAACTCTGCAAGGCATCCAAGCAGGTTTGCAAAAGACATGTTCTCATCCATGACAACACCTTCAAGCTGCTCGAATTCAGGAGTATGTGTGGGGTCAATTGTTTCGCGGCGGTATGCTCTGTCAATGCAAAATGCTTTTACAGGAGCCTCAGGATTATCTGCAAGGTATTTTATGGTGACCGCTGTTGTGTGGGTTCGTAAAACATTCCTACTTGCAATGTTCTCACTCCATTTACCCCCCCATCCGGTCGAGTCAGTGCCGCCACCATACTCATGCATTGCGCGTACATTGTCCACATACTCAGTAGGCAGTTCGGATGTTGATGACAGATGAAATGTATCCTGCATTTCACGTGCTGGATGATCCTGTGGCTGAAAAAGCGCATCAAAGTTCCAGAATGAACTCTGTACGATATCGCCTTTAATCTCAGTAAAGCCCATCTCAAGGAATATCTGGCGCATCTGGTCAATTAAGCGCTGGTACGGATGTATCTTTGCACCAAATACCTGTTTTGGTTGTGTGTTAATGTTATAAGGCCTAAATTTTTTAGATTTCCATTCTCCGCTTTTTAGCAGTTCGGATGATATCCGATTTAACTCTTCTTCGATCACAATTCCCTCTGTGATCAGTGCCTTTCCTGCATCTGTGTAGGGTAAACAGATAAGCGTTGGAATAATGGAGGTAGAATAGCATTCAAAGAATCTGATTCCAAGTTCATTAGAATTTGTCTAGTAATATCAGATAAACCCTCTTCGTATACATCTCCATCTTCCTCCATTGTCAGAATCAATATTACATAAATTGCAGACTCTGGACCAGTATAATAAGAGGCCAGATTTACTGCACCTGCAGCTATTGAAACTAATCCCGCTTCACCGGTAAATTCGTGTTGGGAATAGAGTTG
>JAUVKD010000136.1 GCA_030596385.1 Methanosarcinaceae archaeon
CATTGGTGTTCGGTTAAGGAATTATATTGACTTGTTGCTAATGTTTTTGAACAAAAGAAACTCGATGAACATTTGGAATTAAACATCCAAGTTAGCCCATGTTGTTAGTTTTAACATTAGCACATTTTTGAATGAGTTTTATAGGTGTGTGTTATTTATCAGGATTCATCTCTTAATCGAACACCAATGTAATGATTTTATACTATTCTCCAATTTAATTAAAATCGAACACGGATGACATGGATTTGACGGATTTGACGGATTTATTTATAATCCGTGTACATCCGTGTCATTTGTCCAATCCGTGTTCCATAACAATATCACTCTTAACCGAACACCAATGAATATTATTTATCTCCCTAATTCAGCATGCGCACGCGCGAGGTGACCTGCGGCCTGGGCGCCAATAAGTGACAGTTCACCTGCCAGTACACCTACAGTTATTATTTCTGCGAGTTTTTTTGAATTCGTACCCGGTGGCTCTCCGGCACCTGCGACTCCAAGTAGATTAAGACAGTCCTTCTGGGTTCCAATTCCTGTACCTCCGCCAACAGTTCCAACTGGTAATGCCGGAAGCGTAACTGCACAGTAGAGATCTCCATATCCTGTCAGTTCCATAGTGGTAATCGCTGTGCTTCCTTCTACAACATGTGCTGCATCCTGACCACATGCAAGGAATAGAGCAGCAATGACATTTGCGGCATGTGCATTGAAACCAAGCGCACCGGCACGGGCAGAACCTAATAGATTCTTTCTGTAATTCACATCCACCATATCAGCAGGATCAGATTTTAACCTCGTTTTGACCATATCTTTTGGGATCGTAACCTCTGCAACAACAGTTTTACCCCTTCCCAGAATACAATTAATGGCAGCCGGTTTCTTGTCAGTACACATATTACCTGATAGCGAGATAGGATCCGCTCCAAACTCATCTACTATCAGGTTCACAACCGCTTCTGTGGCAATAGTCACCATGTTCATGCCCATGGCGTCTTTTGTATCATAAGAAAAACGCAGATAAACTGTATTTCCTGCAACATACGGCTCAACCCTTAGAAGTTCTCCAAATCGTGTGGTTTCTCCGGCTTTTTCCTGCATCTGCCTGAAAATTTCAGGTTTCCTGACCCAGTCAACAAACTCCCGTGCACGCACAACATTTTCCAGTTTAAAAACAGGTGCGCGAGTCATCTCATCCTGGAAAATCCTCACATTCGCACCACCTGCTTTCGTGATCACAGAACAACCACGATTCACACTGGCAATAAGCGCGCCCTCGGTAGTAGCAAGCGGAAGATAATATTCACCGGATGCAAATTCCCCGTTCACTTTCACAGGTCCTGCAACCCCAAGCGGAACCTGAACTGCACCGATCATATTCTCAATATTGCGCTTTGTCACAACAGCAGCATCGATCGAATAGTTCTGGACATGCTCAAAACGGACATCTGTGCACTCCTCGATTGTGCATCTTCGAATTGTCACACCAGTTTTTGCATCTGTGAACTGATCTATCTTTCGAAACGCGACCTCACCGGAAAGCACTTTATCAAGCAGTGCTTTCTCACTAATATTCAATTTAGTAGTTGCTGCCATAAAACAATCACCATGTGAAATTGAAAAACATTGCGAACTTCCCGCATCATTCCCCTATAGATTACGTATATAGTACGTACAGTACGCACATATCACAACAAATATTCGTACGTATGATGTGTGCGTATAATGTGTACGTATAATGTTTGTATCCACTTCAAAAAGCAGGTAAAGTGCATATTCTGATTATTTAAACCAAGTTCATAAGGCTTTTAATTTCAAAATATAATTAATTACCCCGGATTTGAAGTTGACACTATTTTATAGATTAATAATTAATTGACCTTCCTCACGGAATTTCAAAAACATTTCTGCCACCTCATGGGAATGTACTATTTCTACACCTGTAATTAGTTCTTCTTCCTCAAGTCCTATCATCGATGCAGCAAGTTCACAGCATTTGAACTTAACACCAAGGTCAATACATGTCTGCATCTTTTTATCATAGTCCGGCGAGCCATGCTTATTTTTTTTTCCGAGTAGCACACCCATAGGACCCCATAAAACCACAATCACTTCAAGCCCTTTTTTGCTATAATATATTGCAAATCGAAGAGTCTCCTGCGGACTTGTACTTTCATATACCATGTTCTTAAGCAGCAATAGTACTTTTGTTACTTTTGGCATAGATTCACCATTCCGTACTTTATAATTCACATATTTGGGTATTTAACTTTTATACAATAAACAATACAACTTTAAACCCGGTCAATCACCAATTTTATTCCACAAACATCCTATCTGGCAAATCATCTTACAATCACGACAACTATGCTATTAACATCAAGAACATCAACTGCACGCCCGGCTGAAACAACTTCTTTTTCAATCTTAACCGATTCAGGGTCAAGCGTGATACTCTCGCCATTAACCGTAACAACAATACTTCCATCCGCCGCCTGCATGGCAATCTTTTGCGGATTCTCTTCAGTCAGCACCTTAACAATCGCACCTGCCTGCTTCCTGAATTTCGGACCTATCATACCCATATTGGGTTTAACACTCACAGGCACATGTTCAAAATCAGGCTCTCCTGCAATAAGTTCAATATGTGAATTGGTCGTGCCCTCAATGTCCGCCACATCATCCAATGTACCATATATCTCTATCTTCTTGAGCGGTGCATTCAGTGCCATCCCATTTTCAGATTTATATCGCCTGACAGCAGCTGTTATATCTTTTATCAGTTCACCGGCACGCTCGATATCGTCATCGATCAATGATTCATTGACATCCGGCCATGATTGTAAATGGATACTGCCTTTGCCAATTCTCGAATACATTTCTTCTGCAAAGAATGGTGTAAAAGGTGCAATTAAACGTGAAAGCGTATCGATCATTGTATGAAGCGTATACTGAGCCGCCCTGCGACCGGATTGTTCATTACCAAACAGCCTTGATTTAATAAGTTCAATATAATTGTCTGCAAGTGTCTCCCATGCAAAGCCACGGATGGATTTGAAAGCCTCATCAAACTGGTATGTATCCATGCTACCTGTGGTGGAATGAACAAGTTTATTTAACTTGCTAAGAAGCCACCGATCAATGACATGTAAAACTAAAGTTGACTCGTCAGCAGAATGTCGTTCCGGCTCATAGTCCTCAAGATGCGACATTGAAAACCTGTAGATACTCCACATCTTGTGCAAAAATCTTGAAGCTGAAACCACATCCTTCCATCTGAACATCACATCAGACCCTGTAGAACCGCCAACAGCTACCCATTGCCTGAACGCATCCGCACTGTATTGTTCTATTACTGTTTCAGGTGCGATGATATTGCCAAGTGACTTACTCATCTTTTGTCCATCTTCCCCGAGTACCATACCGTTAATAAGTATTGAATCCCATGGTTTTTTGCCTGTGAGTGCCATTGAACGAAGTATCGTATAAAATGCCCATGTACGTATTATATCGTGACCCTGCGGACGAAGTTGTGCCGGAAGCCGTAGTTTATGGTCTGTGATCCATCCGGATACGTGCAATGCGGTAATGGATGAATCCATCCATGTATCCAGCACGTCCTCTTCTGCTTTAAATTCATTCGAGCCACATTTGCATGATTCTTTCGGACCATCCTGTGTCGGGTCAAGTGGAAGCCATTCCTCCTTTGCAACCAATACCTTTCCGCAATCCTTGCAGTACCAGACAGGTATCGGTGTCGCAAATATCCTCTGGCGGGAAATACACCAGTCCCATTCCATTGTCTCGGTCCAGTTTTGAAGCCTGATCTTCATGTATTCCGGCAGCCACTTAATCTCATCAGCCGCATTTAGTATCTCATCGTGATCAATCTTTGCAAACCACTGGCGTTCGGACAATATCTCAATAGGTGTTTTACATCTCCATCACATGCCTACATTTTGTTCGAGTGACTTTTGGTCATAAAGATACCCTTCATTTTTAAGGTCTTCAATAATCGCTTTTTTACATTCTGCAATTGTCATTCCTTCGTATTTTTCGGCAATCCCGGTCATAATTCCGGTCTTATCAATTGCTTTTCGAAGCGGAAGGCTATGTTCGATCCACCAGCGTACATCCTGTTTATCACCAAAAGTACATATCATGACAGCACCGGTACCAAATGACGGGTCAACCTCATTGTCACTGATAACAGGAACCTCATATCCAAATAGCGGAACTTTTACGGTTTCACCTATAGTTTTATTATCGCGTTTATCATCGGGATTGATCGCAACTGCGACACATGCTGCAAGCAATTCCGGTCTTGTTGTTGCGATCTCAAGTTTGTCAAAATGCAGAAAATTCAAATGGGTTTCTCTGGAATCGTATTCAACCTCTGCAAAAGCAATCGCGGTTTCACATCTTGGACACCAGTTGAC
>JAUVKD010000041.1 GCA_030596385.1 Methanosarcinaceae archaeon
GTGCGAAGCGGCTACCACTGTGCAATGCCAGGTATCCGTTTCCTTGATGTCGAAGGTACTGTCAGGGCATCGTTCGGATTGTACAATACCCGGGAAGAAGTGGACTTACTCGTGGATTCGGTTTCACAGGTAACATCCCTTGTTGCGTAACTGTTAATAATGTATTTAACAGTGGTTTTTGAGAAAACCCAATACTTAGGTGGTTACTTATATACCAGTACTGTCACCCATTATCGAATTGCTGAAAATACTGCTTGATGGGCAATACCAACCGCTAAATCCTCTTATCTCGATCAAATAATGTCAATATCATTTATTTCACATGTTTCTGCACAGCTTATGCTATACAATTTTGGTTGAATTCTTTAATCGTTGTTATAAATATTTTCACTGTGGCTGTAGATAAAATGTATTGTATAGGTGGTTTTGATAAAATCCCGATGCACATCTCATATTGCAAGACCCAGCGCAGCAATACCACCGGAGGTGGCGGATTCCAAACATTACAAAAAAAAAATATCGCGTATTTGTCGAACTGTGAAAATGAATTTATTCACTCTTAAATTAAAACCAATATAACCGTCACATGTGATATATTTTCACACGATTGGATGAATATCATGGGCGTTTTTGCAGCAAATTGAATTTGTAAAACTATGCACACGGAATAGATCCGTACATTAACGAAAAGTCCTTTCTTATGTATGGAATGTGTGCACTCTCGCACGTGTGATAGCAACTTTTTTATTTCAAACTCGTTAAACCGCAAATGCCACAACAAAACGGTGCAATGGCTAAACAAATAAAATGAAATAAAATGAAATAAAATGAAATAAAATGAAATAAAACCAACCACAATTAAAATACCCGATGCATATCATGTTAGAAACCTTAATAGGTTTATCCAACGATTTATTGATACAATAGGGTTGAAACATCCATTATAAATGGGAGTGCACTTATCCTACATGAAGGAATTTATGGATATAAACAACAAATTTCAATGGGAGATCAAATGAACAAAAATACCAGACTAATACTGGCACTTGATGTCACAAACAAAGAAAGCGCACTCAGGATCGCCCGGGACGTACACGAATATGTAGATGCAATTAAAGTTGGCTACCCTCTTGTCCTTGCAACCGGACTTGGTATTTTCAACGACCTTTCACAATACGCGCCGGTAATCGCAGATTTTAAGGTTGCCGACATTCCTAACACCAACCGCCTGATATGCGAACAGGTATTTAAAGCCGGCGCGGATGCCGTTATTGTCCATGGTTTTACGGGGCATGACAGTCTTGATGCTTGTGTAGAAATCGCACGCAAGAGTAGAAATGGAAAAGATATTTACGTAGTCACAGAAATGAGTCACCCGGGTGGTGTCGAGTTCTTCCGTCCGGTTGCAGGATCAATTGCAAAAATGGCACTTGATGCAGGTGCGTCCGGTGTTGTGGCACCTGCAACGCGCCTGAATCGTGTAAAGGAGATACGAAGCATAATAGGCAGTGAATTATCCATAATCTCGCCTGGTGTCGGTGTACAGGGCGGAAGTGCCGCAGACGTAATAAAAGCGGGAGCCGATTGGGTAATTGTCGGGCGGAGCATCTACCAGGCGGATTCACCAAAGAATGCGGCTGCCGGGATTTTAGCAGATATGCAGAATTGAAGATAACAGGATCCGATGTACCTGTGATGAGAAGTGGTTCTGAATCGTGATGAGCCCTATGAGTTCTGAGGTACCCGATTTATGTTACTTTTTAATATATTTCGGAATCAAAATAAGGAGATAGAATATGAGCACACGTGAGTATATGCTTGGCAACGTCGCGATAGCGCGGGGAATTGTAGAAGGAGGCGCACAGGTTATTTCCGGATATCCCGGTACTCCCTCATCCGAGATCATTGACACGCTGTCAAGAATGGACGATAGGAACTTTTATGTTGAATGGTCAGTGAATGAAAAAGTTGCAATGGAAGTGGCAGCAGGCGCTGCATGGACCGGCGTGCGTTCTGTAGTCGTCATGAAGCATGTAGGACTTAATGTTGCAGCTGATCCTCTGATGACACTTGCATACACTGGTGTAAAGGGAGGCATGATTATAATAGTTGCAGACGACCCGTCATGCCATTCATCCCAGAACGAGCAGGATTCCCGAAAGTATGCTGATTTTTCGCTTGTTCCATGTCTGGACCCGTCCACTATACAGGAAGCAAAGGACATAATCCCTTATGCTTTTGAACTATCCGAGAAGTTCGGTATTCCTATAATATTCCGAACGACAACCCGAATATCACATGGAAAATCCGATGTAAAGCAGGGTGAAGTGTTTGAAAACAGACCAATTGCGCATTTTGAAAAATTAGTGGACAGGTGGGTGATGCTCCCAAAAAACGCACGTGTTCGGCATCTTCATCTTCTTGATATCCAGGATAGTATTGCAAGTGAACTCGAAAAATCTCCGTTAAATGAACTTACAATAAATAACGACCCGCAATCAAAGATGGGAATTATCGCATCCGGGATTGCGTCTGTGTATGCGAAAGAGGCGATTTTGAATATCGAGCTTGATGCATCATTCTTGAAGATCGGTACTTACCCTGTTCCGAAAGGTTTGATAAAAAAAATACTTGAACATGCGGAAACGGTTCTTGTAATCGAAGAACTGGAACCTGTTGTTGAGGACAGGGTCAAAATAATCGCAAATGAGATCGGATCTGGTGCCAGGATAATTGGAAAAACCGGAGATTTTGTTCCAGGGGTTGGTGAATTGAATGTTGAACTCTGTGAGTATGCAATAGCAAATGCCTTTGGGGTTACGAAAAAATCCAATATTGCAGATTCGATGGTGGATGTAGCAGATTTGGTGAATATTACAGATATTGAACTTCCGCTCCGTCCGCCTGCTATGTGTCCCGGATGCTCACACAGGGCTGTATACTATGCAATGAAGAAAGTATTCGGTAATGATGCAGTGTATCCGAGCGACATTGGGTGCTATACTCTTGGTGTCCAGAGTGGTACTGTTGAAACCACTCTTTGTATGGGTTCCAGTATTACGCTTGCATCCGGAATTTATCATGCGGGGGAGCCGCGTCCTATCTGTTGTTCGATCGGGGATTCTACTTTTTTTCATACCGGAATGAACGGGCTTATGAATGCGGTTTATAATAAAGCGAATATTACTGTAACTATACTTGATAATCGTATAACTGCTATGACAGGTCACCAGCCGAATCCGGGTATGGGTAAAACTGCAACCGGAGATGTGACAGTTGACATATCAATAAAGAAACTTTGCCTGGGTCTTGGTGCGAAGTTCGTAGAGGTTGTTGATGCCTATGATTACAAAGCAACAGAGGAAGTGTTCAAGCGTGCAAAGGAGTACGCGGGTACATCTGTCGTAATTGCGGAGCAGGCATGTGTAATTGATGCAAGACGTGCAGGTATCAGGCTCAAACCGTATATAATCGATGTTGAGAAATGTACCGGTTGCAAACAATGTGTCAAATTCGGTTGTCCTGCGATTGAGTTTGATGCTAAAAGCAAACATGCAAAGATAACTGCTCTTTGCACTGGATGTGGGGTATGTGTCCATATATGTAAATTCGGTGCAATTTCGGTGGTAGAACAATGATTACTGATAAGGAAAAACTGGAGCTTGTAATTTCCGGTGTTGGTGGACAGGGTGCAATTCTCGCATCTGATATTATAGGAAAGGCTGCGGTCTTGAAAGGTATTCCTATTCGTGCTGCAGAAACCCACGGAATGGCTCAGCGAGGCGGTTCGGTTGTAAATCATATCAGGCTGGGGTGCGAATTGGGTTCAATGATCCCGCTGCATGGTGCTGATGTACTTCTTGCACTTGAACCGGCAGAAGCATTGCGGTATATTGATCTTCTTTCCGGCAATGGTGTGGTTATTGTCAACACAGAACCTGTTTTGCCTGTAACAGTGACGTCAGGCGGGAATGACTATCCGGATGTATCTAAAATTGTAGAAGTTCTCAAGTCTACTCATAAAGTGATAGCATTCAATGCATCTGAACTTGCGATAAAGGCAGGACATCCCCAGACAATGAATGTTGTTATGGTTGGCGCAGCATCTAAATATTTGCCAGTGGGTAAGGACTTATTGATTGATTGTATAAAAGAAATGGTTCCGCCAAAAACAGTGGATATCAATGTCAGGGCTTTTGAATTGGGACGGGAGCAGGTACCAAGTCATAATCAGTGACAGGAAATATCGGTATTGTAAACAGGCGTACTCAGACATTTATCACATAATATGTACACACTGTTTGCAAAGAGCAGCGCCATATATCATCTATATATCGTGCTGTTCAATTATAGCATCGTTCCAGGTGGGATCTTTCAGACAAATTCTAAACCACAAGCAGCCCTTTTTGCCAATCATTGATTATCTTGACTGCCGTCCTTGTTTCATCCACCTCAGCTTTTTTCATCAGGAAGTTATTCCGTCTGCCAATGAGTTCAAGCACCTCATAGGAATTCTGTTTCTCTATTGTAATATTGTAGAAAGATTCCAGAATAGTATTATTTTCAGCGTATATTTTCTCTATTATCGTCATGGCCACGCCGATGGGGTCTTGCAGGTGTGTTGAATCCTTCACCGCAAGCAAACCCTGCATATGCTCATCGTTCTCGCCAAAGGGAATCACCCCAGGTGTATCGATAAATTTGATACGCGAACCTGCATTAATGTGCTGCACTCCTTTTGTGTGGCCTGATATTGAGGATGTGCCAGCTCTGTGCCTACCGGTCACGGCATTGATCACTGATGATTTGCCTGTATTGGGATAACCAAGGGATCCAACCAGTATTTCGTCTCCTTTCTTGTTGGCGGTTTCAAGGATTTTATGTCTTAAGATCGTTGTTCCTGACCTGTCCTTACTGGACACAAAGACTGTGGGTGCAATTTTTGACAGGCGGGATTTTGTTTTCTCAAGGGTTTGTTTTGATACAAGATCGCATTTGTTGAGGACTATTATAAACGGTTTTTTTGCACGCGCTATATCACGCTCAACTTCGCTGTTTCGTGTTTCGTCGGGAAACCGGGCATCTATTACTTCAAGAAGGATATCAGCTTTTTTAATTACATCCTTTGATATTTTCTTGTAACTTGCCATGCTGAGTGTTATGTTGTGTTAGGCTATAAGGATGTGTCGTAAGTTGGTGTCTATTATATGACTATTTTAGCATATTTCAAAAAACAACTATATTTTCCGATAAAAAAGGGTATAAATAACAAATTGATTGAATATTTATATATTTGTAAAAAAATCAACCAATGATGTTTATATGAGTAAAGGTAATGTGGTAAAGTCAAGGCAAACTTAAACTTAAACTTAGAGAATACACAATTTCAGTCCGGTATCCCCCATATTTATAAGTACAAACCCACATTAATCAATAGATACTCATGGCAGACATCCTGATTAAAAACACGAAAGTATTTTTCAACAACTATCTTCAGCCTGCCGAGATTACGATTGAGGACGGGAAGATTGCAAAGATCGCAAAAGACATCCATGTATCAAGCATTGACCATGTAATTGATGCAGGTGGCGCGCTCACTCTTCCTGCGGGCATTGATGTGCATGTGCATTTCAGGGACCCGGGGCTCACACATAAAGAGAACTGGTATTCAGGCTCTTGCTCTGCGGCTGCGGGAGGGATTACTACTGTCATTGACCAACCAAATACAATACCACCAACCGTCGATAAAAGATCATTCAAGGAAAAACACAAGGCTGCAAGACGAAAATCCATTATAGATTTTGGAATTAATGGCGGGGTTACTGGAAATCTTACCAAACTTCCTCAGTTGTGGGAACTTGGAGTGACAGCGTTTGGCGAGATATTTATGGCAAAATCCACAGGCGAACTTAATATCGATGATGAAACACTGAATAAAGCGCTCGCTATTGTAAAAGAACTAAATGCTATTGCCTGTATCCATGCAGAGGATGAGACAATCCGACTTGAGAGGGCAAAATTGCTGGAAAACGACATGTCCCCTGAATCACATTCCAAAGAGCGCCCGAATGCCTGTGAGGCATTTGCGGTACAAAAAGCGGTTGAATTGATCACATTACACAACACGCGCGCCCATTATTGTCATATAAGCACGCGTGAGGCGATTGGTATTATCAGACAAGAAAAATTCATTGCGCTCGAGCAGAAAAGGCAGTCCCGCATTACATGCGAGGTTGCACCGCATCACCTGTTCCTGACAAATAAAGACAGGGCACGGCTGGGTTCGTATGGCAAAATGAACCCGGCGCTTCGTAATCGCATGTGGATTAAGGCGCTTGTAAACTCAGTGAATGATGGGCTGATCGATATGGTGGCATCCGACCATGCACCCCATCTTGAATTTGAGAAAGATGTAGATATAAAGAGTGCACCATCGGGTGTGCCGGGTGTAGAAACCCTTATGCCACTCATGCTTGCTGCTGTGAAGAAGAATCTGCTTCCACTGAGTCGCATGATTTATGTTACAAGCAAAAATCCGGCACGTATATTTGGTTTTGATCGTTTGCTAAAAGGCAGCTTTGAAGAAGGGTTTGATGCCGACCTGATGATCGTAAACCCATGCGATATGCGCCCGATTAATGGGGATTTGCTGCACAGCAAGGCTGGGTGGACACCTTACGAAGGTATTGACGGTATATTTCCACAAATTACAATCTCTCGCGGTGAGATTGTGTGGGACGGGGAAATTATTGGCAAGCAAGGGCGTGGCAAATTTTTGGAAGGACAGGGAAAGCCTTTGAAAATAGGTTGATCACATTTTGTAAATTGTGTATGCATAACCCATAAATTCTATCTAATTTAGAAACTCTGTCTGATTTATAAACATTATCTAATTTATAATAAAAAACTGATTAAATTCTGTAATAATGGACATGTAATTAAGCAACTTTTGCATTCTGTATAAATATAAATACAAATATAAATACATATATGAACATTGAGTTTAAAATCCTATTAAACTTGACTTTCAAAGATGTAGTAAAAAACAATATCAGGCGACCCAATCGCTGTATGGCCTAGCAAAACATAAACCCCTCTGCTATCGATTTAGTTAGTCATCCATAA
>JAUVKD010000161.1 GCA_030596385.1 Methanosarcinaceae archaeon
AGTATCCGCTTCAAATCTAAGGGTAATTTACCATATTTTGAAATAGAAAACCGTCTGGACACTTGATTTAGATGATCCGAATATGCATTTTACCCTGCTTTTTGAAGTGGACACAGATTATACATATCCGCTTCAAATCTAAGGGTAATTTACCATATTTTGAAATAGAAAACTGCCTGGACACTTGATTTAGATGATCCGAATATGCATTCTACCCTGCTTTTTGAAGTGGACACAGATTATACTATATTTTCTTGGTGAGTGATGTGGAAATCGCCGCCTGCGGCGGTTGCATTGTTTTTTTAATTCAGATAAAACAATCTTATTTATGCATCGATCTTGCCACATCTATACAAATACAAACAATAATATTTGTACACCGATCTTACTAAATCTATACAAACACTTCATTTTATTTTTAATTTCAATTCCAACTGTCATTGCACTTCCTTAGTTTTCATTCGATGTGCCGTCTATTTCCTCCAGCATATCGAAACCGATCTCATTGTATTCTTTGACCATAGTGATCCATTTTCCTTGATCAACTTCGCAGTCAGGTGTGCCTGTATCACCTTCTCTGCCTCGGGCGTCGATATTCCAAGATTCTCCTTCCATTGTTCGACAGCATCTTCCAGATTTGAAAATCGCTGCTTATGTTCGGTAGTTGATATCTCAACATCTGCTAATATGCCAATCTGGTAAAGGATATTGTAGAGATAAATATAATCAGGTCCTGCCCGATATTCCTCGCCGTATAATTTAGGCCAGAGATCGGTGTAATCCCACATACGGTCCCCTGCAAAGGTGAACAGGTAAACGCTCCGTTTTGCAACCGTATCCATTTTTGAAAGGGCTTTTGCCATATCCAGCATTGAAAGTGAGTATGATGCAATCACAATATCATATTCATCAAGGTCCTCTCCCGGGTAAACATCTTCCCATTCCTTATTAATGCAGGTTATATTCTTCAAGCCTTCATTTGCCGCATTCTTATCCAGATAGGCAAGCATTCCACTTGATGGTTCCACAACTGTCACGTGTTTTACGATCTTTGCAAGCGGGATGGTAAGCGTACCCGGTCCTGCACCAATATCAAGCACACTACATTCCGGATCAACATCCAGTTTTGATAGTATTCGTGCAGGGCGGTCATCATCTTTGACGGATTGGTTGAACCGCCGGGCTCTTTTGTCCCAGAATTC
The DNA here is from genome assembly GCA_030596385.1 of Methanosarcinaceae archaeon. Classification (GTDB taxonomy): domain Archaea; phylum Halobacteriota; class Methanosarcinia; order Methanosarcinales; family Methanosarcinaceae; genus Methanovorans. The sequence goes on from JAUVKD010000161.1 coordinate 1,203, forward strand.
AGTCATATCCCCACGCCGCTTTTTCCATGAAGACTTTTCCATCTCTTCTGTCCACATTCTATTCCAGTCAATTCCATGAATCATACTTATATACCTCTTTATTTCTCACTTAAATCGCAGACGAACCTGTTTGAGAGAACATGTACGGAGCCAGGAACATTAACCCAAAAGCAAAATTATGGTGGTAAGTTTGGGTCATGATGGCCAATCCAGTCGATGCCATTATCAAGTGTGTAGACTGATGATGATGCTATTGGCATGCCGGTCAGTAAGATCGCAGTTATGAACAGCCATAATACTAAATTGTTACCTTTCATGATTAAACACTACAATTTTCTATTGAGCCTGATCAATCCTAAAACAGCGATCAAGCCCATAAGGGCAAACATAACTTCAAATCCAGGAGTGGATTCAGGCATATCTGTCGCAGCAGTGACTCCCCAATCAGTATTGATCTGGTTGGCTTCAATATTACCAAGTAGTCCATTGGATATGAGCAGATCACCATCACCATCGCCGATGACTTCAAACCCGGTCTTTGCAAGTTGTCCTGAACCGCTTATTCCGTTAACACCTTTCAGATTGAAGATCACCCTGACCGTATCAGCATCAATGGAACGCCATTTTACCGGTATTGTAGTACCTTCTATGCTACCGTTCTCAATATTCACAACTTTTAAAACACTTGAATTGAATGATAGGTCAAACTGGCCTGCATCAAGGTTAGTTACGTTGATGATTTCTACTGTAGCGTAAACCGTATTTCCTTTTACCAGTTCAGGAGTGTTCAGGTTGACCGTTGTTTGCTGAGCCTGGACAGGAACTGCTGCAAATGCGATAATGAATACAGCAAAGCATATGCCGAACAGGGTACTTTTTTTAAAACTAATCCCGGATTTCATTTTCATTTGATCACCTTTTTATAATCCTTTCATTTTTACAATGTATAACTTTTCGTTTATTTATTTATTTATTTATTTATTTATTCATTTTTCCTGAAATTTATAAATACCAATTATCACAAGTAGACCGAACAGTGATACTACCCCAGTGCAGGTAATGTTTGCATTGTGGTATCTCCACCTCCTGCGGATGCGAGCATTAAGGGCTGATTCGTTTCCGTTGTCAATGCAGGAGCGGCGATTGATGAATCACCAGGACTTGCGGGCAGGACAGCAGTAACCGTATTGTTAATCCCGGTATCTTCAGAAACTTTTGATGCAGTTGTATTCTGTGCGGTGGAGTTAACATTTACAGACTCTGTAACCGGGGGTGCAACCACGGGTGGACATTCCAGTGTTTTTTTGGAATACACATATCCTGGAGTACCCCTGATTTTAATTGACTTTGCATCTGCAGGACAACAAGATCCCAGCAGCAGAATTATCAAAATAAATGATAATATATTCAAATTGTGTTTTATTGTAATGTTTTTCATGTTGCCTACCATGTGATTTGATTTACTTATTGCTTCAGGTATCGGTGCTAATCGAATGTCAACGCTAAAGTATATGTGTTGATTTTTATAGTTGTGCTACTAAGTTTTGTTTTTTTATATTTTTTACTACTAATATAGTAAAAAGTATTAATTGATGTGTTATAAACGTTTTGTTTTTCATGGCTTTTGGATAATAGTATATTTATAATCGATATTCGATGATGTTTTTTGAGATGATACCACAATAACTAACCGTTATGCTACGACATTTTTTCCTTATTACATCATATATTATATCATTTAGTTCCGATGATGGGACTAATAAAGGATTTATCCTTTATCTGGATGGAAGTGCTGAAGCAGGGGACGAAATTACATTCATATCTAAAGAACGAATGACAGGAATTACGATAGACAGCTGGATCCTGCCATCTGAAAGTAGACACTATATCGATCAATTTCTTCAACATATATAAGACACAGATGCCAAAATGACGCCATAGATCGGAAATACCGGGCCATTAAATACCTTTAAATAATTTAACGGTATTACCGTGTTACTGTGTCACACAGTGGCACACAATAACCAAAGAAAAATATAAAATAAATTGATTTCATAATTAATATTAGTAACCAGAACTTAGAGGATAATAAAATGTCAGAAATAGGAAAAAAGATCAGGATCGAACGAATAATGGATCGCAGCAGCCGGAACATGGTCATTATGCCAATGGATCATGGAATATCCGATGGTCCTATCAAAGGACTTATAGACATTGCTGATACCATAAACAAAGTTGCACAAGGTGGTGCAGATGCCGTACTCATGCAAAAAGGAATGATTGCACACGGTCATAGGGGATATGGACTTGATGTTGGCCTGATCGTGCACATGAGTGCATCAACAGCACTTGGACCGGATCCAAATGACAAAGTGCAGGTATGTACTGTAGAGGAAGTTGTCAAAATGGGTGCGGATGCTGTATCCATACATATAAATATAGGTTCGGAAACCGAATCTGACCAGCTCCAGAAACTTGGATTTGTTGCAGAGCAGTGCAACAATTGGGGAATGCCGTTAATTTCAATGATGTACCCACGTGGAAAAAACATTAAGAATCCGCATGACCCCGAACTTGTGGCCCATGTTGCCAGAATTGGTGCGGAACTTGGTTCTGATATCATAAAAACCTTATACACCGGTGATCCTGATTCATTCAAAAAAGTTGTGAATGGTTGTCCGGTTCCAATTGTAATCGCAGGCGGACCAAAAACCAATACTGACAAAGAGTTTTTTGAGATGATACATGGTGCTA
>JAUVKD010000023.1 GCA_030596385.1 Methanosarcinaceae archaeon
GCTTATACTCGCCAGATCACAAGTAAGATTTACACGAACATGAATAGTTTCATACATCTTGGAGATAAACCAAATTTAGAAAGCGAGAATTTTCAGCAGATATGCGGAGTATAATAATTAAGATAAAATCACAAAATTCATGGGTATCTTCATGATATCCATCACTTTGCAAAGCAAACCCATATCATTGGCAAAGCATGCCTATCTCACATGAAAATCCGCACCAATATCATGTGCAATGCGTTCACATTTTTCAATATCGACTTCAGGCAAACAAACAACCGTCATCCTTGTGCGCATTCCTATCTCAAGCGCCGCTTTTGTGAAATCAAGCATTGCCTGGTATGAATTGTCGTACACAGGTTTGCACAGTTTGTTGTACAATTCTTCAGACTCGGCATTAAGACTAACTGACACGGCGTCAAGTCCTGCTTCTTTTAATTCGGAAATTACGTCCCTGTCCGAGTGAATGAGACTGGCATGTCCGTTTGTATCCAGTCTGACGGTAACGTTGCGCTCATGCAACCAATGTATAATCCCAAGAAGTTCATCCAACCGTATCGTAGGTTCGCCAAATCCTGTAAATACCGCTTCTTTGAATTTTGACAGATCAAGGGGTTCCAATTCATTTATGATCTCATTTATAGTCGGTTCATTTGAAAGGCGCAGGTTGTATCCGTAAACACCGTCTGAATACTCACGAATGCAGAAAACACAATTCGCGCTACATCTATTTGTGATATTAAGATACAGGTTTCCGTATGCTTCGTAGTAGATCGTATCTTTCGTAGTCATGTTGTTTTTACCATAAATACCAGCATATGTATTTTCAGTGTTCCCACATGCCGTTTTCAATGATCTCATATTTATCCGGTACGGCATTTAAGAAATACATCCATACGGAGATTCCACATTCAATATGAACAATCTCGCGCGTAAACCAGATACCTTCAAATTCATCAAGACATTTGAGCATATCATAATCTACTTCGTATACCTCGCCGGTAATTTTAGATAGGAATGGAGAATCATTTTCAGATTTTACAACACCAGGAAATTTGCCAAGATCCAGCATCGTGTACATTTCCGATGTCTTTGTTGCACAGACGAATCTCGCATTTTTTAGTTTATCATGGTTCAGGTAATATAATTTCAATGAACCATATGCGAATACGTACATTGTTATGCAAATCCCATATTCATTCCAAGTAGCGTCTTTTTGACAGGATCGGGCAAGCGTCCGCGCTGCAATGATTTCATGTGTTCTGATGATATTAATTTAACAGCGGATGACATCATTGTATCGGAACGCATCAGACCGTCCATGAGTTTTCTTACATACAGGGCGGTTTTGATCTCAAGTCCTATCTGTTCTCTCCACCTTTTATCATATTCCGTCAGCGCGCATTTGCCGTTTAAGAACTGTGCAGCAGTTTCGCCTGCTATTTTTCCTGCAACCATTGCTGTAGGGATTCCGCCGCCGTTGGTTGCGATAAGATGCCCTGCGGCATCACCCACTATGAGGGTATCTTCCGTAACAGTTACTTTTGGAGAACCGCCAACAGGCACAAGTCCGGATATAATAGAAACGATTTTACCGTTTTTTAGTTTTTCACTTGCAACCGGATGTTCATACATGAACCTGTGAAGATAATCGCGAACTGATACACCTTTTTCACACAAGGCGTTACGGATACCCACTCCGATATTTGCGCTGTCACCGCCCTGTGATATGATCCAGGCATATCCACCAGGCACATAATCCCGACCAAAATACATCTCAACGGATTCTGTGTCAACATCCACTCCCGTAAGTTCGTATTCCAGTGCTGTTGCCATTCCCATTGGATCAGGTTCACCGATCAACCCTTTGGATTTTGCAATCATGGAATTGGGACCGTCTGCTCCTATGACAACTTTTGAATTTATGGTATGTTTTCCAAAGATACCGTCCGTTTCGATTGTTGTACCATCAATGGATATTACATTTGTCCCGATTAAAAGCTGTGCACCCGCCCTGGCTGCTTCTTTCACCAGGTATTTATCAAACCGACGTCGATCAAGAGCATCTGCATTAACTTCAAAACCCTTGGAATCCCCATTAGGGGAGATAAATCTCTGGTAATTTGTAGTTGTAAGTACACAGTCTGCCGGATAATCCTTAAGAGTATAAGGCAGTTTAGCATCAGGGATAAGTTCCTGCAACTCTTCATAGTGGGGCAGGAAACCGCCGGTTTGGAGTGGTATTCCTATATCTTTTTTCTTATCGATCAGCAAAACAGATGCACCGTCTTGTGCTGCATATGTGGCGGCTGTTGAACCTGCGGGTCCGGCACCCACGATAATTATGTCATAGAAGTCTTGTGGCGTCATGATGTATAGATGTTGTGTGGTAATGATACAAAACGATTTTGATGTTGGCTCTGATAATTGCACAAATATAATAGATTCACATCAAAAGAAAATAGAAAGGCGCCTTTGACAGATTAGCCACAATAAATACACGTGTTTTTTCGCCCATTCCCACACTACAGACCGATAAGATCTTTCGCATACATTGAAAGAATCACAGATTCTACAGTTGAATTTTGCTATCTTGGCTACCGGATAATTCCGGAAGATAATAAAAAAGTCTACTTCCTTGTGGGGTTTCCGCTTTTGTAGTATTTAGATGGAGGTTGTATGTTAAACGTTGTGACGACAAGTCATGCTCCTCAACTGCTTGCAGTTGATTATGCCTTAACAACGTTTAACCTTTAAACCAAAAATCGCGGTTACAGCACTCGTGTCTTATTTTCCGGTCTTGGTGTCTTTACGACAAGGAAACGAAATACAGAATCACTCTTATTCAGTAAGCGATGCGGAATCCGTGCAGGACTCTCTATAAGATGATTTGCCACGACTTCCTCTTGCTCTTTACCAATCTCAACGATGCCGCGTCCTTCAAGTATGTAGAAAAATACATCAACCGGGGTTGCGTGGAGTTTCAACGCTTCCCCGGGTTGCAACGTGATGTGCACTGCCTGTGCATCCTTTGTATCATAGATCATCGATACATTAACCCCATGTGGATTTGGATGCAGAGGAGCTGACAGCACATCGACTATCTTCATCCCAACACGTCCTTTTTGAACTCTTCAAATCCGATCCGATCAATAAAGTCGCCTATTCGTTCCTTTTGATTTGCGTTTTCTTTGTAGTAATCGAAGATGGCCTGAGTTACTTTCTTTGCATCGTCAATCGACTCAATATGAGTCAGTTCCTTTGCGATCCTCGGTTTCTTGCCGGCTTCCCCGCCCACAACTACCTTGAAGCCGTTCTTGAACCCGAAAAACCCAATATCTTTTACCCATGACTCAGCACAGCAGTTCGGACAGCCGGATACGCCGATCTTGAATTTTGCCGGAAGGTTCATGCCATGATATTCATCATGGAGTGCAAGACCAAGACTAAGGCTGTCTGCGATGCCTTTCTTGCAGAAAGTAGTTCCAGGGCAGATCTTAACACTCCGAACGCAAAGCCCTATTGCAGCACCCGGGCTCATCCCGAGGTCATTCCATACGTTATCGATATCCTCTTCTTTTAAACCCACAAGAACCATCCGCTGCGCGCTTGTGATCTTTATAGCGGCTGCACCATATTTCTGTGCAGTGTCAGCGATCTTGTGCAGGGTCTCAGGCGTTACCACACCAGCAGGAGTGTCGGGTGCTATTGCATAAGTCTCCCGGTCCCTCTGCAGGACTGCTCCTTTATCTAACAGGTCTGTTTTCTTTTCATTACTCATTGTGTCACCTTTTTTTGAATTTACCAGCCATGCGCATCAAATCGCATGAGAATGCCTTTGAGCCCGGCTTTGTGCCGACCCTCATCTTTTGATGCCCGTTCGAAGAACCGGGCCGCGTCAATGTTTCCTTCCTCTTCGGCTACCTTTGCAGCATCTGCTTTTTCGGTTTCAGCCATAGTCTCGCCTTTGAGCATCATCTCAATGTTCGCCTTTGTGCCCTTGATCATACCGAGAAGTTCAGCAACCTCTGCGCCATGCCATGCCTCATCCATAGCAAGCTGCCTGAAGTACATGGCTGCGGTGTGGTGTCCCTCACGCTCTGCCTGCTTTGACATTGCAAGATATAGCGCTACTTCCGTAGTTTCTCCCTTTAAATTTGCTTTAAGTTCACTTTCTGTGGTCATTTGTTAAGTTCTCCACGTATTGTTGTTTTATATTATCGGGTAAACTTTGTAGCAGTTTACTAGTATTGTGATATATATTGCGAGTATATAATATTATAGTACGATAATCGTATACAAATCTATGGCGTCATTCTAGCATATGTGACAATAAAGTTAGACAGTCATATACCAATATCCGCATCGTCCACGTCATCAAATATCCAAAATGAACTTTATCAATATTGAATGAACTTGATTCGGGAAGATTGTTTCGGCCACTCCCAAAATATCTTACGCGATGTTGAATCACTTTTTTTCCGTGTCGTTCATTCCATACTTCAGCATATCTAATTTTATCGCCTTACTTGATTTTGCGAATGAATGTTTTGTGTCCAGTAATAATTGTAGTGCATATACACCACATATATGTTAACTTTTTCTTATTGGATTGTAGGATAATTTTGTGGCACTGAGTAAGCTTTTCGAGCCAAAAATAGATTGAGAAATTTACGAAATTGCAAGCCTAACTTGGCGCCATGCCACGCCATAATTGTGGTGATAAGGCATAAGCTTTTTAATCATATAATGCATAAATACATTTAATTAGTTACAATGATTTAAATATTAAAACATAATATAAAATTTACATAAATTGAATTATATTAACTTGTAAGAACCGTAATTATCATATCAAATAATTGTAGTACAATAATACATGGAGATAACAATGGCAAAAAAATCAAGTGGCAATGGACTCATGTCATCCGCAGGTCTTATGCGATATTATGATGCCGATAAAAGAGCAATACACGTTGACCCGAAAACAGTAGTTACGTTTGGGGTTTTATTAGGGATTGCACTCTTGTTTTTAAGTGCAAGTTTTGGCCTCTGGCCGTAGTTGCCATATCTGGTCAGGATTTCTGAGACTTTTAGACATATTCCGGATAAATGGAATAATGGCAACGTAAGTTAACCATAGAGGATACTAATCTTTTACGTAGTTGAGTGACTGCTGCGCTTGCAAGGCGTGCAGGACAAGGAGAACATAGAGGAGCATTGCTTTTTTTCTTTGTGTATAATTTATGCTTGCTTCATTTACATATCCGGATGTCATTTTTTCTAGTTAGTTAATTGCTTTTGGAAAAAAAGAAATCACGTCCCGACCGTGAATCGAACACGGGTCTAAGGCTCCGCAAGCCCCAAGGATATCCTCTACCCTACCGGGACAACGTGTTTTAATCCCTTTAATATCGTTTCATATTATAAAGGTTATTGTAGGGGGATGCCAGGTCCATTGGCAACCCACCTAGATTACATTTTCTGATGGAAAAATCGGTTTTATTCCGCATCATCGTATCCGCTTAAAAAAGCAGGGTAAAATGCATATTTGGATTATCTAAATCAAGTGCAGAAGCATCTTTCGATTTACACAATTAGTCTATTACCCTTAGATTTGAAGTGGATACGCATCATCGCTTGTTATGCCTGTTATATCGGTGTTTTCCTTTTGGGTTTGGTTTTTCCATCCATTTTATTGCCACTTGTTCAATTTTTGGAATATTCTCTTCAGTGATATTTACATCATTATCTTTTAACACCCTATCAAAATACCCGTAATCCCGTTTTGAAAGTATGCTGATTGCTTTGCCCTCTTTACCAGCCCTTGCCGTTCGTCCAATCCTGTGAACATATTGTTTACTTTCATTTGGAATATCGTAATTATACACATGTGAAACATCCGGAATGTCAAGACCGCGTGCTGCTACATCAGTACATACGAGGACATCGGCTTTTGCCGAGTGAAATTTATTCATAATGCTGGTTCGCCTTTTCTGGTTCAGCCCACCATGTATGGCAACAGCAGCAATATCATGTTTTTGAAGATTTTTTGCAATGAAATCCGTATTTTTCTGGGTGTTGCAAAAAACCATATTAAGACCGGATTTTTCCTTTTTAAGTAGGTGAAGAAGAAGTGAAAATTTCATTTTATCGGATATCCGGTAATATATTTGTGTCAATTTTGAAGGATCAACATAAGCTTCCACAGAGACATTAACAGGGTCTTTCATATACTTATTAGCAAGACGGTTTACTTCTTTTGATATTGTGGCTGAGAACAGGAGAATCTGCTTGTCCAGTGGACATGCCCTGATAATCTTTTTCACATCATCTATAAATCCCATATCAAGCATTGTATCTGCTTCATCCAGTACAAGGACCTCAACATGATCCAGATTGATCGTACCTCTATTAATGTGGTCAAGCATCCGCCCTGGAGTTCCGACCACGATCTCGGTTTTACCAAGTCTTTTAATCTGAGGTCTGATCGGCACGCCGCCGTAGATAGCAGTGATCTTTGCATGTTGGTATTTTCCAAATAACCGTAGGGCTACTGAAACCTGTTCTGCAAGTTCTCTTGTCGGAGCCAATACCAAAGACTGGATCCCTTCTCCCTTTTCTATATTCTGTAATATGTGCGAACCAAAAGCAAGCGTCTTGCCGGATCCGGTTGCGGATTCTGCTATGACATCTCTCCCGGTGAATATATGGGGAATTGACTGCTTCTGAATTTCAGTAGGTTCGCTAAATCTCTCTTCTTCAATTACTCTTAATATAGGTTTAATAATGCCAAGTTTTTTAAATTGTTCCATGATCTTATACCGGTAATAAATAAATAAATTGATATATAGATATTTCATCCAACAGGTATTCGCTTTAAACTCCTCGCGTTTCTACTAAATAAATATAATTTCTTAATATCGGTTTTGAATATATGAAATGCTTTTTGTTTTCACATGTAATATAATTGTATTATCTGTCAAATTTGATTTAAGTTAAATTTTAAATTGAACTTAAACGACAGAAACGCATACATTTTCATGGAGCAATTATCTTCAAATACTCAAAATAGCAATCATCAGCCATTATTGATATTTACAAAAATAGTCATTCTTGCGAAAATACCTGCGTTCAATAGACTTACATCTATTTTACACCTTTGGTCGCTGCTTTAATAAATTCAGCAACAACCATTACTGCAAATGCCACAGATATCGGAATCATCCAATCCATTAAAGATAAGGGAGTAAGATCAAATATCTCAGTAAAAAATGGGATATACATAACACCCAGCGTCAGCAAGAATGTACCAAATACACCGGCAATCAAAATTTTGTTTGTGAAAAGACCTATTTTAATAATTGAATCTTCCAGCGACCTGAAAGCGAATGGGATAAACAATATCATACCAACGATGGTGGCAAATGTCAGTGTTCTTGCTTTTTCGATATCGGTAGCTGGGTTATTAAGTACAAATACCATAAATGCTGCCAACCCCATAGTAGTGGCTATGCTTACAATAAGGATTAAGTTTCTTTTTTTCAGTATCTTTTCATGAGGATCTCTTGGCTTTTTGTCCATAATCCCCTCGCTTGCCGGGTCAAGACCCAGCCCAATCGCAGGCATTACTTCATCAAACATATTTATGAATAATATCTGCAATGCCAGAAGCGGTAGAAAATCAAAACCAAGCAGGATTATTCCAAGCATGATCAATATTATTTCCGTAAAGTTCCTTGATATCAAATAACAGGTAAATTTCTCAATGTTTGCATATATCGCCCTGCCCTGTTTTACTGCATCAACGATCGTTGCGAAATTGTCATCCTGCAAAACCATGGTGCTTGATTCCTTTGCTACATCAGTCCCCTTTATACCCATTGCAATACCTATATCTGCCTTTTTGATCGCAGGAGAATCGTTTACCCCATCACCTGTCATAGCAACAATGTGCCCTTTCTTCTGCAATGCCTTGACGATCCTTACTTTTTGCTGCGGCATCATTCTTGCATAGATACAAACATCCTCAACTACATTTTCAAATTCCTCATCGTTCAGTGAACCAAGTTCACTGCCTGTTATCACCCCATCTGCAATTATCCGCCTTAATTTTTCGTTTTTGGGATTACCTAAATCCCCTGCCCCATCGA
>JAUVKD010000051.1 GCA_030596385.1 Methanosarcinaceae archaeon
ATGCATTCCTCATTACAAAAGGAATATACATCTCAACAGGAACAATATCGAACCGGAGTCTTGACTTCCTTTTGCTTTTCAAGCAACTTCATAAAAGGATGCATGAGAAAATAAAGACATTGATTGAGCGAAAAGGATGCATAATTCTCCACATGGATGGAACTCACAGGTGGAAGAGTTGTTTTTGTTCTAGTGTCGCGTCAACATCAAAGTGTCTGATTATAAGGTGCATTGATAGCATATTTGGTGACATTACAGGCTTGATTCGACACGAGTATATCGATTCTAAAATAACATTACACAAATTGTGCATCAATTCCGCCAGGCATTTCATCCATTTTATATTTCCACTTAAATATCACCGGGTATTTATTCATGTCATCAAAATACTGACTCATACGATTCCGCAATTCTTCTTTTGACGACACTCTCATTCCCCTTAATAGGCTTCTTGTCATTTTACAATAATTACAATCTGCTGACAACGTTTGTGTATGGCTGAACAGTTACATAATTAGTATACAAACCTTTGATACCACTTCTTCAATTTCAGTCCTCCCTTAACCCAATAGAAAGCACCGCCGCTAAAAATATCATTCCTGCTAGCAGTATAAACGTTGTCCTTGCACCATATATATCAAAAAAAACGCCTCCCAATACCGGACCCAGTGCACCGCCAAGCCATCGTACCATATTGAAGGTACCCATTGTTGTTGCCAGTATTCCTGTATCAGTTCTTACAACCTCGTCCACAAGAATCGTAGTGGATAGTGTTACCACAGGTCCGAAACAAAGTCCCACAAATGCAAAACTAACCCCGATCAACCATATAGATGCAGGCACGTATGAAAATATAAGAAGAGCGGTCCCGCCGAGTAAAGTCACAGCAACCAACGGTTTTTTCCTGCCAACGATATCCGAAAACCAGCCGCAAGATGACGCGCCCAGTGAACTCACGATCGCATAAGGTATGAATAATATTCCTGTTGATGCAGTTGATATTCCTGAATCCATTGCAAAGAATGGCAGAATATAGGATGCTCCGATAACCGCCATCATGCATAACATGCCTACAAGAGTTGCAAGCACTATTGTCCTTGTCCTGAAAAGATCAAGCGAGAGATACAGTAATTTTCCGGAAGGGTGTGTTTCCTGTGACTGCGGTTTTGTTTCGTGTAGCAGTAATGATAGCAACGAAACAAGAAATGCAAATGCTGCAAGCCATATAAATACCGTTCTCCAGCCATAGAACTCGCCCAGAACACCTCCCACAGAATATCCGGAAACCGTGCCAAGACCCGTTGCTGCTGCTATTATACCCATGCCTTTTCCACGCTCGTGAAAATCATACATATCTCCAACCATTGTGAATGACGTCTGGAAAAACATTGCAGCACCTGCGCCCGATATTGCTCTTGCTACAAGAAGCGATGCAAAACTGTATGACACGGAAAGGATTGCCACCCCAACTCCGAAAATAAGGATTCCGACAATGATCATTCGCTTTCTACCGAACCTGTCAGAGAACAGGCCAAATGGGATCTGTAAAAATGCCATGCATATCATAAATACGCCCGCAACCCAGCCAAGACTTGATTTTGAAATATCGAGTTCATCAGAAAGAACAGGCAGTAGTGGAATAAGTGATAGCATTGCCAAAAATACACAGAATGTACCCAACGATAACAAGAACATCTGCCGTTTCCTGTGTTTTGTTTTGATGGCGACATGTATCATGATTTGAACCTGTGTAATGTCAATTATATTTCCACATTTGACTGCTATTGATCTTTTTCATCCGATTATTGCCTGAGTGATTAGCATAGAAGCAAACGCTGCAAAAGGAACAGCAATATTATCAAATCGTTTTGATGTCACCTCTGCGATCATCCCTATCGCACTTCCTATAAATGCAAGCCCACCAACAAAAGGAAAAGCAATAACTGCTGCTGCAATTGTTCCTGCTGCGGCCCCTTCAATTGTCTTTTTGGTATCCCTGAAATATCTTTTTCCATGTACTCCCACAACAGTTGAGATCCCATCACCGATAGTCAGTATCACAATCGAAGCATAACATATCCCATCATCAAAATAGAACGACATCAAAAGCAGCATTAGTATGGATGCATAATAGAGGAACGGATCGATGGCAAAACCCTTTAGCTCCTTTTCTTTCCACAGGAAACGGAATACAGCGGGAATCTGTACTTTTGCTTTTAGTATTTCTATAAATAAGAATATAAACAAAAAACATAACGCCAGGCCAATCGCATAGTTTTTTCCGATATACACTGCGATTATTGGTACAACTACCCCGCCAATGTGTACAATTTTCCGAAACGGCAAGTACTTTAATGAACTGTGCTCACCGCTGTTATCCTGTGCAGAATCAGTCATGTATACTAAACATCAGACATCAAATATATACAACAAGAAAATGCTCCCTGCGGTCGCATTCACCTGAACTAAATTATTCTCTGAATTATATACAACAGGAAAATCCTATATGCGCTCGGATTAACCCGGAGTAATAATTTTACAGGTTAAAATTGACATAAAGGCATATATATCTGGTGAATGCTTCAATTGTCATGGAAACATTGACAGATTCATTTACTGTGGGCGTTGTCAAGAAACGTTATATTCTTGGCAGGAATGATGACAGCGACATCGGTATTTTGAACCTTGGAAATTATCTCGCACTTGATAGGTCAACGGGTTCCCATGTTGCACTGGATGCACTCAAGCCACATTCAATATTGATATGTGGCAAACGGGGATATGGAAAGTCTTACACAATGGGCACATTAATCGAGGAACTCTCACTCCTGCAGCCGGATATCCGTGAAAATATCGCATCGCTTGTCATTGATACAATGGGAATATTCTGGACACTCGGACTGGAAAATAAACATGAGTCCGAACTACTCATTAAATGGGGCTTAAAGCCTGCAGGTTTTGATGTGAATGTATTCGTTCCCGCAGGAAATGTTGAACAGTACCTGAAACGCCACATCGATGTAAAGCCATTCTCAATCCCGATATTGCACCTTGATGGATATGAATGGTGCAAATTGTTTAAGGTTAGTGAAGTGTCTCCCCTTGGTGTACTTTTAGTACGGGTCATTGGAAAATTAAGGGCAAAGCAGTCTGCTTTTTCATTTGATGATGTGATTTCCGCCATAGTAGAAGACAAAAGTTCGGATATTGTCACAAAAAGTGCAGCAGAGAATTATTTCAAGGTTGCCATCTCATGGGGTATTTTTGAACAGGAAAGTGCAGGGATCTCTGAACTGATACACGGCGGCGCGACGTCAGTGCTGGATTTGAGTACGTTAACAAATCACGTGATCCGTGCAGCTGTTGTTGGAATTGTTGGAAAGGATATCTATAATAGACGTCTTGAAGCCCGCCGTTCATACGAACGGATGGTTATGGGAGATATGGATGTGGAAAAAGGTATTCCAATGGTCTGGATGTTTATTGATGAGGCGCACCTGTTCGTACCTTCTGACGACGAGACCCTTGCATCGAATGTTATTATCAATGAATGGCTAAGGCAGGGACGCCAGCCCGGGCTTTCTATTATTTTTGCGACCCAGCGCCCTGCTGCGATCCATCCCGATGTGATATCACAATGCGATGTAGTTATATGCCATCGTTTGACTGCAAGGGACGATATATCGGCGCTTGAAGCAATACGACCTACATACATGCGGGAAGACATCGGCAATTCAATAAGAAAAATGGGACTTGAACGTGGTATTGCATTTATTGTGGATGATACTTCTGAGGCGGCACATATCATAAAGATGAGACCGAGATACAGCTGGCATGGCGGGAATGAGCCGAGTGCGGCGATGAAAAGAAAGTAATGAAGATGATATTAAGTGGAAGGGGTCAAAACTTTGATCCGGATCGGTTATTAACGTTCTCGATGCTTCTATGTAATCTGAAAATGGTATGATTCTAAAGAGCCGGATGAGGGGAAACTCCATGTCCGGTTTTGTGAGGCTGCCGGACAAAGGTGAAGATACCCCGGCATTGTGTTATTAATGTTTTGACCCTGTATACTTATCATTTCCACATGGGAAAACGAAACAAAGAAAAAGCATAGCGTTTAAGAAAGTAACCATCATGAAACAAAGAATAATCTACGGTCCGGTTCCATCAAGAAGGCTTGGACGTTCACTCGGGATCGATATTATAGGCCCTGAAAAGACATGCAATTTCGACTGCGTGTACTGCCAGCTTGGATGTACGGATAAGAAAGTATCAAGCCCTAAGGACATTTGCGGAGTCTCGACTGAAGAAGTACTAGAGGGGTTAAAAGACCGTCTCAAGAACGTAAAACAACTTGATTACATCACATTTTCAGGAACTGGGGAGCCCACACTCAATCTTGCACTTGGTGAGATGATTCGTGAGGTAAAAAAGATCAGCAATATTCCTGTATGTGTAATCACTAATTCATCCCTTGTCAGCAGGAAAGATGTAAGGGATAATCTGGCGCAAGCTGATCTTGTGATTGCTACTTTAGAAGCAGGAGATGATAAAACATTTAGGGCAATTAACCGCCCGGCACCAGGAATAAGGCTTGATGATATAATCCGGGGACTAAAAATACTGGGGAGCATGGGTCCGAAACTTGAGATTGTAGTTTTGTTTGTTGATTCTAAAAAGGATTATCCAACTAATATCAATGAGCAGGCGGTCGATGAATTGATAGGGGCATTAAAGGTTATAGATCCTGATGTAGTAGAAGTATTTACTGTAAGCAGACCGCCGGCAGAGAGTTTCATAATTCCCGTTTCCAGGCAAAGGCTTACCCGGATTGCACAAAAGTTCGATGATGCACTGGGCAGGGAGAAGGTCAGACTGGTTTTTAAGGGACTTCGCAGGAAAGGTACTGGTATCAAACACGGAAATATGGGGAATGAGGTATATGACTTGCTGATTAGAAGACCGTGTACTGCCGACCAGATAAGTTTTGCACTTGAGATTGAAACAACAATTCTTATGGGTATTATCAGTGACCTGCTTGAAAAGAAGGAAATCGTAGAGATTACGGCAGAGAATGAAAAATACTACAGGGCAGTGTGAAGTGATAGCATAAACCAGGAGATGAAATGACGATGATGTGAAACTATTGTTTGCTCTTGATATATGCAACTACGTCATCAGTATTCCTTTTAATGCCATATTTCCTTTTGAAAAAGGCAAGCACATTAAAGACGTCCCTTTTTAACAAATCATCTGCCTGCGGATGATCAAGATTTATGTACTGCGGCCAGTCGATAAATTGTACGCCACATTCGTATACAAAAATATTATACTCGCTCAGATCAGCATGTATAACTCCAAATGAATATGTAATCATAATTTGTGAAATGATCTTATCCAGAAACCATTCGGGATCAAGGAGTCTGGTTTTGGCAAGCAAGCTGCCCTTTGCAACCGCCATTACAAAAGCGTGCCTGTTGTGGTCGATGGGTTTTGGAATCGATACTCTTGGATAAAGCATTTTCATGATATCATATTCGCGCTTTGCTGACAGGCGTGCTGCATATATCCATGAGAAATGTTCCCTGTATGCAAGGTGTTCACGAACTCTTTTTACCTGTGTGAAACTTGTTCTTCCTTCTCTGTGAAATTTTATGATAACAGGTGTTGGTTCACCAATGGAAAGTTCGGGCTCTTTTATAGCTTCATGCACGACCGATTCCTTGCCAACTCCGATCTCAACCCCAATCGCGCTGATCGTACCTCGTTTTACGAAAGTATTCAATGCAAGTGCATCGTAACCGTCAAAATATATCTGGTATCCTTCATATGGCAAATTTGTGCCAATGACAAGATTGTTTTTCATGAGCAAACGAAGCTTATGATGAAGTGTTTTGTATGGATATTTCGTGAATTTTTTTACTTCTTCCACAGGCACCCATTCAAAATCCTTCATGCCAAGCTCTATGCCAGTCAGTAGCCTGAAATCCTTATTGTCAAGATTTTTAAATGTCCTGATTACATTATCAATCATTGTTTACAATAAGTATTGAAATTAAAGATAGTTTGTGGTTGGGACAAACACTATTCAATATGATTACTGAAAAACAGTCTTTGTAGATAGTTTCGATAAAATGTCGATACAAGGCCCAAGTTGCCAGATCCCATGCATAAACCTCTCCACACTCGACGTGTTTTACTACTACACCCTACTGTATTCGCAAAATACGCAGTTCCCAGACGCCCGGGTAGCAGCGTAAACCCAGATGCGGTGACACTATTAAATTTTCGATGTGTATAGTAGATAGTAGTAAGAATAGGCGCCGCGCTACTCGGCTGTGGTAGCACCGTTTTGTATCCACTTCAAAAGCATGGTAAAATGCATGTTCGGATTGGCTAAACCAGGTGTCTACTAACTTTTATTTTCCAAATGGAGTGGTCACCCTCTGATTTGAAACGGATACTAACTATACCATTATACAGGTATATTCCATTACAAAGGATGACACTAATGTTTAAGCAAAAACAGCAA
>JAUVKD010000195.1 GCA_030596385.1 Methanosarcinaceae archaeon
GCGATTGGGTCGCTTGATATTGTTTTTTAATACATCTTTGAAAGTCAAGTCAAAATGCTCAAAAATATTAATTTTACGATTAAAATAATAAGTATAAAATAACATCCATAATTGTTTCCATCTACGATTTAACTGGACAGTCTCAACAAATTGTATGCTATACTTCCGGAATCCAAAAAAGGTGCATAATCTTTAACACATCCACTAAAACATTTCCAGCCTACTCCCGATCCCTCTTTTAACCGCTTTCTCGTACACCAGATTAGCAGTCGCCAGATCCTGTATCGCAAGCCCGGTCGAGTCAAATATAGTAATCTCTTCATCGCTTTTTCGGCCGGGCTTGATGCCTGCGATATCTTCGCCCAGTTCGCAGTAAATATCCTCATTTGAAATGACACCAGTTAAAAGCGGCACGTTAACCTCACCCGAATGCGCTGCCTGTACAATATCGTCAACAACGATCTTCGCGCGTCTCAAAAGTTGTGAATCAAGTTCTTGCTTGCCCTTTGCATCCGCACCAATTGCGCTTATATGCGTGCCTTCTTGCACCCACTCGCTTTTGACCACCTGACTGCGGACAGGTGTGGTAGTAACAAGAATGTCGCAGTTGCAAACTTCCTCTACACCCGGAGTTTTGATTAACTCACAGTCAACTATCCCTTCCATTTCTTTTTCGAACTCTTTGTAATGACTGACGACCTTGCTCGTAATCCTGACCTGCTCAATATCAAACACCTGTGCAAGTGCAAGCAATTGGGTGCGCGCCTGGTTTCCGGCACCAACCATGCCTATTACCTTCGAATCCGGTCGGGCGAAATACTTTGCGGCAACACCGCCTGCTGCTCCTGTCCTTATGTCCGTAAGATACGTACCATCCATAATGGTAATTGGCGCGCCGGTCTTAGTCGAATTTAACACAACAAGAGCCATGACTGTAGGCAACCCGATCTTCAGGTTATCAGGATGCACATTTACTATCTTCACACCCGTGATATCCTGCGTCTCCAAAAACGAGGGCATGGTTCGAAGGTCCCCATTGTGTTTATCAAAATACAGGTATGTTTTTGGAGGCATCTGCACTTTTTTCAATCCGTGCTGCTTAAATGCTTTTTCAACAACATCCATCGCCGAAGGCATACTCAATACACTTTTCACATCATTTTGGTTCAACCATAAAATATCCATAACACTGCTCCTTGCGGAGTGTTATACTTGAAAACTAAAAGTACACTCCTCTTGAAAATTGAAATTGAAAACAATCTTTGCAAATATGCTTGGCAGCACGCAAGACATATCCGGATACATAATCAGTCCACAAAACACGCAGGTTTTATCTTTGATCCACCGAATTTTATGTGTGGACAAAAATCTTGCCCTTAAACAGTTTTGTTTACTTAATCTGTATCGATGTTTTTTTCTCGGTTTCCTGACGTTTGAATATAACCTCAAGCACACCGTTCTTGTAGGTCGCTTTTGCACTGTTCGGATCAACCTTGGCTGGCAGTTCTATGTGTTCAAAGTATTCCCGTTCACCATGGGTTGCCTTAAGTTCAACTGACGAATCCGTTGCATCTAAACATATATCTTCTTTCTCAATACCAGGCATTTCAGCAACTACATGTACATTATCATCGGTTTCAAGAACATCTACAAGCGGTTTTCTCTCTCCGATATTTATTTTCTGTTCATCCCTTTCCCCACTCATCATTTCAGGTGGGACGTTTCCGAATTCACGGATATCCGGCTCTTCGCCCGGACGCTGGGTCACAGAAAAACCATATACAAAAGGCTGGTTTAAAAGTTCATCCATATTGATTCCCATTTCGTTGAACATGTGGTCAATCATACCTTCAATATCCTCATACGAGTCTGTTCCAAAGAGATTATCAAACAGGTTTCTTTTTCGTCTTTTATCTGCCATAATATATTACCTCTTAATTTCAGTTTAACTGATGTAATCTGTTTTCTGTTCATGTGCAACTTTTTTCTATTAATGACAGTTGTCATCTCATCCTGTCAATATATCTGCACTTTACCATATATAATTAATGCATTTCTTATTGTATATACTTAATATACTTATATAGTCAGGATCAATCCGGATGTTTTGAGGATTTTCCCGGTGTAGTAGGTTTGACGCGTGATACTGCGTGCCTGAAGTGGTCTTTTGTCACCCGTATATCCGGCACAATTTTCAATATCTCGTCCTTGCTAATATCAGTTGTTACAATCTCACGCAGTGCAAGCATTGTCGCCTCACGGCATATGGCTTCAATATCCGCACCGACATATCCGTCGGTCATATCAGCAAGTTCGGATAAATTGATATCATCTGCAATTGGTTTCCCTTCAAGATGTATCTCAAATATCTTCTTACGGCTTTGCCTGTCTGGTACCGTGATGCAAATAAGCCGATCAAACCTGCCAGGGCGCAGGAGTGCGGGATCGACCATGTCCAGCCGATTGGTTGCGGCTATAATCACAACATCCTTGAGATCTTCTATGCCGTCCATTTCAGTAAGTATCTGGCTTACAACACGCTCTGTAACATACGAATCGGAACCTGTGCCCCGGTGTGGTGCGATATAATCGATTTCGTCAAAGAATATTATGGTCGGTGCAGCCTGTTTTGCCTTTCGGAATGTTTCACGTACCGCACGCTCGGATTCACCTACGTACTTACTTAGCATTTCCGGTCCTTTTATGCTGATAAAGTTTACTTCACTCTCGCTTGCAATCGCTTTTGCAAGCATTGTCTTACCCGTGCCAGGTGGTCCGAAGAGCATGATCCCGCGTGGGGGTTTGGTGTTGACGGCATTGAAAAGTTCCGGGTATTTTAGCGGCCACTCAACTGCCTCAATAAGTTCCTGTTTCGGTTTATCCAATCCGCCGATATCATTCCAATTGACATATGCCACTTCTACAAACACTTCACGCATAGCCGAGGGTTCAATGATTTTCAGTGCTTCATCAAAATTATTTTTTGTAACCTTTAGTCCATCCATGACCTCCGGCGGGATATTTTCTTCTTCGATGTTTATTTTTGGCAGGATCTTACGAACTGCATGCATTGCCGCTTCCTTACAGAGCGATGAAAGGTCAGAACCTACAA
>JAUVKD010000212.1 GCA_030596385.1 Methanosarcinaceae archaeon
ATATTAATCTTATATCCAATCTAAAATTTGATTGCTATTCTAGTTAATAGTGTATAGTCTGAGTACACTATGGTCAATCTAGATGCAGGCACTTCTATATAAATGTACTTGGTAGAAAAAATATGAAAAGGAAAAAAGGGAATGTGTACAAGGCATACATCATGGTTTTAACGATGACGTTTATGTATGGCTGAATAGTCACAAAAACACAAATATATGGACATACAGTCTATCCAACACCGCATAAACAGTGCACCTATATTCACAATTCTGCCCCACATATTTTGCAAAATTCCGCATTCGCATCATGCCCTTCCGCACTGCACTCCGGGCATACCCTGCTTGTCTGTTTTTCTTTTGAAGCATAAGCTATCTCGGCAGTTACGATCCCTGTAGGTACCGCAATTATGCCATATCCAATTATCATGATACACATAGCCAGCCCCTGCCCGACAGGTGTATGTGGAACTATATCTCCATAGCCAACGGTCGTAAGCGTTATCACTGCCCAGTATATACTTAATGGGATACTTGTAAATCCATGCTCTGCTCCCTCTATGACATACATAGCAGAACCAAGTATGATCACCAGGTTCACAACAGCAAAAAGAAATATTATTATTTTCTGTTGGCTGGCACGAAAAGCCTTTATTAGCATGTCCGCTTCGCTAAGATATTTGACGAGCTTGAGTATACGAAATATACGAAGCAAACGCAATACTCTAATAACAATCAGATACTGGCTTCCTGGCAGGAACAGGCTGATGTAGGTCGGTATTATCGCAAGGAGATCAACGATCCCATAAAAACTGGTAGCGTATCTGAACGGGCGCCCAATCGAAAACAGGCGCAAGAAATATTCAATCGTGAACAGTATCGTGAACATCCATTCAAGCGAATGAAGCAGGTTTCCATGTGATGTATTTACAGCGCTTACACTATCAAGCATCACAACAATTACGCTTAACATGATACTGACGATCAATGCCTCATCAAAAAATTTGCCGGCAGGCGTGTCAGATTCAAACATTATCGTATATATTCGTTTTCTCAAACCGTTACCAAATCCGGACGTATTTTCTTTCAATGTATCCCCATGTTGTTTATTGTTCATTGTCATACCTTGATGGGCACAATGTATTCACAATACACACCCCACATTTAGGTTTCCGTGCCACACACACCCTGCGCCCGTGAAGTATCAATGTCATGGACAGGGCTTCCCAGTCTTTCTTTCCGATAATATTCATTAAATCTTTTTCAATTTTAACAGGATCGGTGTGCCCGGAAAAACCTAATCGGTAAGATAACCTTTTTACATGGGTATCAACAGCAATCCCCGCAATGACGCCGTGTCCCCTTGCCAACACGATATTTGCGGTTTTTCTGGCAACTCCGGGGAGCGTGAGTATCTCTTCCATTGTATTCGGTATATGTGAATCAAAATCCGAAATGATAATCAGGGCGCTGTTCCTTATGTTCTTTGCCTTGTTCCTGTAAAAACCCGTGGAATATATGTCTTTTTCAAGTTCATGGATATTCGCATTTGCAAAATCATCAACGCTCTTGTATTTATTGAACAGTATACCGGTTACCTTATTGACCTGTGCATCAGTACATTGCGCCGAGAGTATGGTTGCAACTAGAAGTTGTAAGGGATTGTTAAAATGCAGTTCCGGGGATGCATCCGGGTATTCAGCCCGGAGTAATGCCCATATCCGGTCAAAATTGTGGGTATTGTTTCCAATATCTTCTGTTATATTCTTTAAGGACCTTGCCAATATATCCCTCTGTGTTCGTATATACCAATTATTGCAAGAGTGAAAAAAACATATCTTGTAGCCTACTATAAAAGTAGGCCGAGAGAGAGGACAACCACTATGTTTAGGATATGTTCCGTCAGTGAACCTGTTATCCTCTTATCCTTTTAATACACGAATTAATATACGTTTTGAACACATAAATAGATGTGTACCACATATCAATCGCGAACTTGTGTGATAATATAATAAGGGGATGTTTCTTCCCCTACCTTCAAATTTGAAATTAGGTTAACTATTCAGCCATTCTTAATACCGGATAACGATGCCAAAAATCCGCTTATTTGTGTCTATGTGATACATTTTTTAGTTTCGTGATCAAGATTTACTCAAATGGCGGCGGGTTTAGATGAAGCTATAAGGCATTCTGCTCTTGTAATTTTTCTTGTTGCCAGATGAAGTGAATCTGCAAGATTTCCAATGGTTTCCACGCAAATATTTGCAATGGAATCTTTTAAAATCTCTCGCTCATAATAAAATCTGGATAGAAATTTTCCTTTTGGTTTTAGATTCAAAGAACGATCGATGAATGTGTCCAATGTCTTAAGAGTTCTAAAAGCCCTGGCAGAGGGAATAATCATAATATCACCAGCGATTCACGTCATGGCTTTAAATACATACAAGATAATGCTTATTTTTTTAATATTTCGTGGTAATTTTATGATATAACGTAATTTTAATTGCTACATCATAAAGTAAATCGATAGTGAGCAACGGTGTAGTTTCATATAGATTTGATATAAACAAAATCAAAGAGCGGGAATTGCTAATAGGTGATCACCCTTGTTTTCGAGTTAATTTTTGTACAACAAGAGTCACAATGAATTTTATTCGAAGAGAAATAGCCTGTACCATCGATAGAAAGCAGATAACAGTTGTTCATAAAGACCATTGGTTCCAAAACCTTCCCGCGC
>JAUVKD010000072.1 GCA_030596385.1 Methanosarcinaceae archaeon
AGCGCATCCATATCCAATGAAAGATATATCTTGCTGCAATCAAGATATTTAATTACTTCATCCAGCACTTTTTTGATTCCTTTTCCTGAAACGTCATCAGGTGTATAATACCTGATATTATTCTCTTTAGCAAAATCCCACTCTTCCTTAGGTCCGCTACGAATCCCGATCGAGACATAATTATCAGTAACCTCATCAATGATATGACGTGAAACACATGCATGATTATATTTCAAACCACTGTACTCATCACGAAGGTCAAAATGCGCATCCAATACCACAACACCAAGATCACCATCTGCATGTTTGGCACATGCCTTTATACAGGGCAGGGTCAGTGAATGCTCACCACCGAGCATGATCGGTATCTTCCCATCCTTTGCGATAGGCTCAACAGCATAGAACAGGTCTCGCAGTGTGTCATCTACTGATGCATACGGTTCCAGGTCACCTGCGTCGTGGATCGGCACATCTGCAAGATCAATATCAAAAAAAGCGTTATAACTCTCAAAATTTGCAGATGCTTTGCGCATAGCATTCGGGGCAAAACGGCTGCCTGCCCGGAATGATGATGTTCCATCAAACGGTACGCCGAATATCACATATTCGGCAGTCCTGTAATCTGACAGGGCATCCATCATTTTAGGATCATTGAACATAACCGATAGGGGATGTTAAGTTAAGTTAGGTTAAGTGAAGTATAAAGGTCTACCTCAGGTCGATCTTCGTATTACCCATTGCTGTAATGTATGTGATATCCGCACCTTCCACAACCCTTTTCCGGTACTCATCAGGCACGGGGAGTTCAAAAGTTGAGTAATCTTCCATATCCATTAACTGGGCAATATCACCAGTCACCGACAGCACCTGTGCATTCTTACGCTCAACGAGCGGAACATAGGTTTTTGCTGACACCGAACTTATAATCGAACGTTTCTGGCCATCAAAAATACCGATCACATCGATCCTTGCCTTTGCAGAACCGTGTTTGCCAGGTTTTGATTTTGATATATTTTTGATAACACATGGTTCATCGTCTACGACAACGTATTTTCCTTCCTTAAGTGTTTTTACCTCTACTTGCTGTTTCATATTATGTTCCTCCGTTGAAGTGTGAATGCCTGTTTAAAGACGTTTGTAAGGAATAATGTGGTTCATAATTCATTGTACCACATATCAATTTATCGCGAAATGATTACTTTTTCGTATGTATCTGGCAGTTAAAATGCTTGAAACTATTTAAAATTGATTATTTTCCGTCTTTTGGTACTGTAATTTATAAACCATAATACTTATCATTGCCAACTCTCAATATTAATTCATATGAATTAAGATATTGGAGGACAATTTATGAAAAAAATGAAACTATCAGGCGTGTTATTAATTAGTACTATGCTACTTTTGCTTGCGATTACATCACCTGTATTTGCAAAAATGGGAGCTGGGGCAGACATGGGACCAGAAAACATGAAGGGCGGCATGATGCGTGCAGATGATTTCGGACAGGTTGACAGTAGGTTTATAGGATTTACAGAAAATACATTCACACAGGCCTGTGGCGCATTCGGTGTGTCCGTTGATGATGCTATTTTCGATCTGGGTCTTGCGGCAGATATCGACAGGGGAATGACAATTGAAAACATTGAACTTCAATACGGTGTAAAAAGTGACGATATCGCAAACTACATGGTAGTGCACATGAGAGGGACAACCACTTCATTCAATGCAAGAAATATGGCTGAAATGAAACAGCAAGCCATGCAGGGAATACGAGAACAAAAAATGGTGTATGGTCTCAATTTCATGAAACATGGCAGTACATCATACGGACATTATGTAACATATACCTTCAACGAATCAGGTGAAATAAAGGACTTTGCACTTTCCGGAGATGCCATATTTAATTCGGTCAAGGTATCAGATTTTAATTATAGTCACGATAAGTTGCATGGTGCAGTTGCAAATTATGTCGGAATGTCAAGCCAATTCTTTTTGCACGACAACCCGACTGCGATCATACAGGTAAAGGCACTGGATGATAAAACAGTGACATTTAACCTTGCACAAGATGTTGAAGCTGAAAAGATCGATGATAGTGCCAATAATACAGTTTCCATTAAGATAACAAAAGGCAACTTAGAAGGTTATCTTATACTATGTAGGGATTTCCTGGCGGATGATATTGATGTGTCCATCACTGATGCTAACGTTAACGTTAACGTTAACATTGACATTAAAGATAGCATCATCACAGTAGAACTTGTTAAAAACAGCCAGGTCATGTTCAGGGCAACTCCTATGGAACCACAATATCTCCAGACACAATACCAGTATCCGGATCACATGACATACATGTACCAGAGGATCAATCAGGGAGTTGCACTTGGAAGAGTAGGTGCAGAACTTACAATACGTGAACGTGGGAACACAACATGTCTTCTAAATTACACACCTGTTAATTTGCAGGTAAAAGAAGCGATCCGAAACCGTGTGGTACTTGGAATTGAATCGGAGATGGAAGAAGGTCAGGTCATCACAATAAACCTGGACAATGAAACCATTAACCTTACCAGACCGGAATACATTCGAATGCGATATGACGGAGTTGCACTTGAGCGTGCCGCTAATATCGATGAACTTTTTGCAGGCGGCAATGAACCGCTATGTTATCTTTTGCAGGAAAATGAAACTGCTTCGATGGCAGTGTACATACCCGAGTTCTCGGAACACGAAATCATAATTGATCTGGAGGAGCCGGAACAAGCTGATGATACAACCAAAGAAGAGAAAACAGCTGAAGATGGGAATGCATCTGAAGAAGAAGCTTCATCCACCCCTGCATTTGGAGTAGCACTTGCATTTGCGACAATTGCGGGCGCATATATCAGGCGCAGGTCCTAAATCGAAAATCGGGATTTCCATTCAGGATATCCCGAGTTCCTTTAATTTTTTATTTGAGGGGATACCGTCCTTATTCCATCCCCGGTAGTAGTAATATTCCGTAAGTGTTTTTTCAAACTCTTCCTTATTTATCATACCCGTAATAGTTGTCCCGTTCGTATTTGTTCCCCCATCTTCAAACATGCGTGCAGGAAGTGAATCATCCGCACGTGTGAAACCTGCACCTATATTGAATAACTTTTCCAGGTTCCAGATACGTTCACCTGCATGCAGCAGATCCTGCGGGGAATAATGGACACCTGTAACAGCGCTAAGCAGTGCTGCAAGTTCTTCTTCATCCATGGCAAAAGACCCGAACTTGCAGATCGCAAGAGAATCAACCGCCGCAGCAAGATTCTGGAATATCTGCACAAGCCCTGCCTTGCCGCTGAATGTGAGACGGTCGATCAATTTCGGTTTTCCGATAATCTCGGGTGCAACCATATATGCACGAAGATGACACCCTCCCCGGTTCGATGTCGCATATCCAAGTGCCTGGCCCAAAACCCCACGCGGATCATAACCCGGGAACTCCAGACCTTTAGAACTCATGCTCAACTTTTCAGCCCCTTTTAAACGCAAATATGCTCTTGATCCCGCACCAAGTTCACATTCCCCTTCTCCAATCTGCATAACCAGTTCATCAAGTTGTTCAGGATCAATGTGAGTGGATGTCAATTCCGAATATGCCGCAATTGTAGAACCACAGGAAATGGTATCCATCCCGTAATCATTGCATATCCTGTTCGCTCTGATAATGGAATCCATGTCCTCGTTTCCTATGTCAGGTCCAAACGCCCATACCGTCTCGTATTCGGGAATCTCTATCTCACTTTCCTTGATGCTGCGCTTGCATCCTACCGGACAGTTGTAACAAGAATGGCGTTTTAGATCGTAATTCTTATTGATATACTCCCCGGACACGGATTCAGCACTTTTGAACTCCCTGCTTCGGAAGTTATCGGTGGGCAGTATTTTCATGTAGTTCATGAGGCTTACTAGCACCGAGGTACCGTAATTTTTTAGTCCCTTTGATGTCACGGGACTTGCACGAAGAAGCCGCATTGCACTCTCTTTTGCCTCTGCAAAAGCAGCATTGTCAGCAATCTCGGGTTTATTGGATCCCCTTACAACAATTGCTTTTAAGTTCTTGGAACCTGCTATAGCCCCCAAACCTCCACGTCCGCATGCATGCACATAATCGTTCATGATATTTGCGATCCCGACCTGCCGCTCACCTGCTTTTCCAATGCAGGAAACTAAGCCATATGATTTGAGAGCATTTGTTGTTTCCCTTATGTTCATTCCCCGGAGATGCGTGGCCGGGACGATATCAACATCTTCATCATCGATTTGCAAATACACAGGCGAGTCTGCTTTGCCTGTAATAATTAATGCATCAACTCCTGCAAACTTCATTTCCTTCCCAAAAAAACCGCCTGCACTTGAGTCGAATATTGTCCCGGTCAACGGCGATTTTGTAGTAATGGAATGTCTTCCTGACATTGGTGCAGGTGTTCCTGTTAAAGGTCCGGTTGTGAGTATCAGCGGATTTTCAGGACTCAATGGGTCAATAGTTGGTGCAGCCATATCATATAGTATTTTTACACCCATCCCACGCCCGCCAATATATTCTTTTGCGGTTTTTATATCTGTTTTAGATTCCAATATGGATCTGTTACCCAGATCCACTGTGATTGTTCTGCCTGTCCATCCAAACATTTGCCTTATCCTTTCCTTGCAACGATTATCTTTGTGTTATAAGTAAACCAGATATTTCCTGCATCATTGAGCCGTATGCTTAAATCCGTAAGATCGTGTTCCATAGCAGCAATCATCATTTTCTTGACACGCTTTTTTGACTCAACACCCGGATCTGACATTAAGACCCATTCATCAAATGCAAAATCAGCCGGCCAATTCTCAAAGTGCAGAATCTCAAAACCATGATCGGTTAGCATCTGCACAATCTCGGATGGTCGATAGTGTTTTACGTGGGATGGATCGCGAATTCGTTCAATTTCATTCTGGTACTCGCTTTTTGCGATATCTTCTGATGATATTATGTCCGAAAGAACCATTTTTCCATTATATTTAAGGACCCTATTTATTTCCGATATTGCTTTTTCAGGATGCAGGAAATGATGAAAAGCAAACCTGCATGAAACAATGTTAAAACTATTGTCATCAAACGGGAGCGATTCCACATCTGCGGATTCAAATACCACATTTTTGATGTTGTTGTCCATTTTATACTGCTTTGCAATTGCAAGCATCTTATCTGTGAACTCAATTCCTATAACACTTGAGACGATATATGCAAATTCAAATGCCAAAAAACCTGTTCCTGTGGCAACATCCAGCAGGTGGTCAGTACCGGATGGAGCGGTAAATTCTACGATTTTTTTGAGGTTCTTTTTATTGGAAAGTGCGCTGTTTTTTGCATATGCATGAGAACGTTTTGCAAATTGCTCCTGTGCTTTTGTATATGCCATACATGGCAATATGAAGCATTATGTATTAAAGGTTATAGGAATTTGCAATATCAGGTAGGTACAGCATCCCGATTGGATTTCATCTGCAAGCATCAAGAAACTGCTCTTACACTCGCTTCTGCCATTGAAATCGATTGAAGCACAGGTTATGTTCCAATTTGAGACACTGCCCCCTGGTTGTGTGATGGTAGACCTTACCACATATCAATTTCGATATCCGGATTTGCTGTTTGGTGCCTGCGAACATCGCCACGCCTCGCGCGTATATGCGCGCCGTCACAAATCCACAAAACACACTGCGTGCCGTTCGCACCTAACCAATGCGAGAACGCGCGCGGGTTTGGTGTATTGTTTGCGAGTGGCGAGGGCGATTGCAAGTAAGGTGGTG
>JAUVKD010000040.1 GCA_030596385.1 Methanosarcinaceae archaeon
AGAAGATAATAAAAAGTCTCTCAATTGTTGCAAACTTTAAAATAATATTATCAAAAACATTGCTCGTGACATGAAATTAAGTGAATCCATGGCCAAAAGAGTCTGGATGCACTGGATCAAATATCAGGAGACGATTGTGATTTAGAAATTTAGTGAAAAAAAGAAGGAGTTGGATAAAGAATCTGAGAAATTGACAATCAAGATATACGAAGAGCAAAAATTAGGTGCAAGAAGACTGAAGAAAATAATAGAATTCAAGTACGGCAAACATATTCCACATAACAGGATTCATCAAATTCTTCTTAAAAACGAACGTAACTATTCAGCCATACACACACGTCATCTTTAGACTGAATAGTAATCAAATGGATAACTGCATGTCCCGATCTCTATGCAGAAGTCTTGATATCAAGCCGGATACGGTGTTTAACAGGAATGGGAACCTGATCGATCCTACCGGTAAAAATATACCGGATGGAAATACTATACAGTGAGAGTAGGAAGATTTCAATCTCATACTTGAGATTCCAAAACTTACGCTGAACATAAATATGGTGGATGATATAAAACGATGTGAGAATTTGTTGAAATAATCTATTATAATTGCAGGAGGTATTAATATCCTATCAGTAAAAGACGTTAAACTCAAACTTGACGGTAAGGAACTTCTACGCGGTGTGAATCTTGAAGTTGGAGAACGTGAGATACACAGTGTGATCGGACCAAACGGTGCCGGAAAGAGCACACTTGCTTATCTTTTGATGGGAATTAGTGGATATTGTCCACAAGAAGGCAGTGTTTATTTTAATGAAAGAGATATTACAAAATTTACTATTACACAGCGTGCAAAGCACGGAATTACTCTTGCCTGGCAGGAGCCGGCGCGTTTTGAAGGTTTGACAGTATATGATTATCTTTTAATTGGTGCAGGAGGCAACGGCAAACTGTCGGAAAACACACTTCGCCATGCACTTGACATGGTAAATCTTTCACCAGAAAAATACCTATATCGCGAGGTTAGTGAAGCATTGAGTGGTGGTGAACGCAAACGCATTGAACTGGCATCCATATTTACTATGAAAAATAAACTCGTAATTCTTGACGAGCCGGATTCGGGAATTGATGCGGTTTCATTGAAAGAGGTTATTGCACTGATACATAATTTAAAGAAGAACGGTTCATCCGTGCTGGTGATCACTCACAGAGAAGAGATTGCGGCAGCATCAGATAAGGCTTCACTGATGTGTGACGGCATAATAGTAAAAACTGGTAGTCCTGCCGGGATAAGTGATTTCTTCAAGGATAAATGCAAGCCATGTGATGTAGAAACATATGCTATCAAGGAAGAGTGATCGGTATGGACATTATTCAATTAGATACAGCAAAGGAATTTGCAGAAATAAAAAACGCATATGAGCACTCCGGAGGCGATCCCTCGGTCCTTGAAATGAAAGATGTTTCAAGTCTTGTTGTAAGCGGAAACAAAATATTGAGCGCAAACCCGACCGAAGGTGTTGTTCTTGAAAAAACATCTACAAAATCCGGTGTTGATATTGTGCTTACTATAAAAAAAGGATATGCGATACCAAATCCGGTTCATATTTGCTTTGGGGTTTTGCCAAAGGAAGGACTTCAGCAGATCAATGTTACGATGATTGCAGAAGAGGAGGCATCTGTTGAAATTATTGCACATTGCACATTTCCAAACGCCGAACATGTGGTACACAAAATGGATGGCAGGATATTCATACACAGAAATGCATCCCTGACATACAATGAAACACATTTCCACGGGAATAATGGTGGTGTGGAAGTAATACCAAAAGCAAAGATTAAGATTGAAGAGGGCGGGCGGTACTATACAGGTTTTACTCTTGTTACAGGTAGAGTTGGTTTGCTTGATTTTGATTATGAGGTTGATGCGGGGAAAAATACTGTCTGTGAACTCAATGCAAAAGTATATGGCAAGGGTGAAGATAGGATACTTATCAAAGAAAAAGTGATATTGAACGGTGAAAATGCAAGGAGTGTCATTAAGAGCAGGGTCGCAATTTCTGATAATGCTTTTGCGGAGTTTACAGGAGTTACAGAAGGACATGCACCTTATGCGCGCGGGCATGTGGATTGCGTTGAGGTTGTGCAGGGCAATGCGATTGCAAAGGCAATTCCGATTGTAATGGTTGACAATCCACTGGCAAAAGTTACCCATGAAGCTGCAATTGGAAGTGTTGACAGGAAGCAGGTTGACACATTAATGGCGCGAGGACTTGAAAATAGCGAAGCGATTGATGCTATTGTTAAAGGCATGTTAAAGTGACATACATATATGAAAAGTATAATATTTATGGAGAGATTTTCATAAACGGAAATATTACGATAGAACAAAAAAAGTATTCATTGGAAATACTTGGACTTATTACCGGAAAAATAGGTAATAAAACTGAACTTGTGGATATTCCAAATGAGTTGCTGATTCTGTGCGAAGTCCTTGACGAGCCATATAAACTTCCTTATCTTCTGGAAACGTTTTACTCTATTAAGATCGAGGATGAGCAAGCGTTCCGCTTTTCATTATTAAGGGTACAGGTCGATTCGGATCTCAGGATGCATGAGGACATACAAAAACATCAGCAGAGAAGTTATGTGACAAAAACAATAGAAAAACTGCTGTACAGAGATCTGATGCTTGAATTAACTGAAGGGATTGAGTTTGATGTGGATTGATCTTAATCATTATACTCCGCATATTTGCCGCGGTTTTGTGTGCCGTCGCAAAGTCTGACTTATGTGTTCAAAAAGTTATACTTTATGTACAATCAAAAAACAATACAACCGCCGCAGACAATGCATTTCCACATCACTCCCCAAGAAAATGGCATCTAATGTTTATGAGATAATTGACTTTATACATTAAATGCGAAAATACGAGATTTTCATCGGTGATGGTAGGTGCGCCGCCTACGGCGGATTGATCCGGCATCAAAACCACCAAATCAAGTACCAAATAATGAATGTCAAACAAAACCAAAACACATTTCGGCAATGGACGAACTCGCATTCGTTAAATATATATGTATCTCTCACATATGTATAAATTGTATCATGACAGATAATGAATCACATGACAGTATTCGCCAGCAATTATCCGAAAAAATGGCAGGTGAGATTACACTATCCGAAAAACCTGGCGAAGCATTGAAAAAATGGAGGTTGAACTTTGAGATTGCACAGACCGATCTCTCCAGTTACCTGAGTGTGTCGCCATCTGTAATTAGCGACTACGAAAGCGGTAGAAGAAAATCTCCGGGTACAATGATTGTAAGTAAAATCGTTGGAGCTTTGCTTAATATCGATTCAGAGCGCGGTGGCCAGAAAATACACGCGTACGAAGGTATGCTTAATACTGAGGCTACATCAAAGGCCGCATACACCACATACGAATACACATATCCTATACAGGTTGCAAAACTGGCAACTTTGATCGAGGCTGATATAGTAAATAAGGGAATCGAAAAACCACTGTACGGTTTTACAGTAATAGACAGTAAAAAAGCGATTATTGAACTCTCATCACATGAGTTCCAAAACCTCTATGGCTGGAGCACGGAACGTGCAATGATCTTTACAAAAGTTTCCACCGGCAAATCCCCTCTGGTTGCGATTCGTGTCACAAACCTAAAACCGGGTGTTGTTGTAATTCACGGGCTGCGGGGAAGTGAAGTTGATCCTATGGCTAAAAAGATGGCAGAGATTGACAGGATCCCGCTTCTTGCGACCACAATGAACCTTGATAAAATGATAGAAATCCTGAAAAAATACAATAAGTATAGTTCAGTTTAATGAAACCGTGTAAATAATAGAATTTATTAGTTTAATAAGGTGAAGAAAATGAGTGTTGGTATTGTATCATACGGCGCGTATATTCCAAGATATAGGATAAAGGTCGAAAACATAGCCCGTGTTTGGGGTGATAATGCAGACATTCTCATTGCGGGTTTGATGGTTACTGAAAAATCAGTACCTGACCTTGATGAGGATACAGCGACAATAGCAGTAGAAGCTGCAAGGTCTGCAATTATGCGAAGTGATATTGATGCACAGCGTATTGGTGCTGTGTACACCGGGTCAGAGAGTCATCCTTATGCTGTTAAACCCACAAGCACAATCGTTGCCGAGGCAATAGGATCTACCCCCGTAATGACTGCTGCGGATTTTGAGTTAGCATGCAAAGCGGGCACTGCTGCGATCCAGGCATGTATGGGTCTGGTAGGATCGGATATGGTAGATCTTGGTCTTGCAATAGGTGCAGACGTATCACAGGGAGCACCGGGTGATGCTCTTGAATATACTGCTGCTGCCGGTGGAGTTGCATATCTTATCGGTAAGAAAAAATCTGAACTTGTGGCTGTTATTGAAAACACATATTCATTTACAACAGATATTCCTGATTTCTGGAGACGGGAGGGCATGTCATATCCTGAACACGCCGGTCGTTTTACAGGTGAACCTGGTTATTTCAAACATGTGAAAGGTGCTGCAAACGGGCTTATGGAAATGATTGATACAAAACCTTCTGATTATGATTATGCGGTATTCCATCAGCCAAATGGAAAATTTCCGTTACGAGTTGCAAAAATGTTAGGGTTCAATAAAGAACAAGTTAAACCGGGACTGGTTGTGTCAAGACTTGGAAACACTTATTCGGGCTCATGCATGATGGGTATTGCAGCGACACTTGACCAGGCAGAACCAGGGGACAGGATATTTGCCACTGCCTTTGGATCCGGTGCAGGTGGTGATGCTTTCAGTATTACGGTGACAGACCGGATAGAAGATATACGGAATGGTGCGCCGACTGTTGAAGACCTGTTAAAGAATCCGATATACATGGACTATGCGATGTACGCCAAACATAAAGGTAAGATAAAACTAATATAACTCGTTAAGGTGTTAATCATGAGAGATGTAGCGATTATTGGAGTAAAAAGCACGAATATTGGTGAGATGTGGGAACGCTCATTCAGGGACATTTTTGTAGAAGCAGGTATAGGAGCGCTCAAAGATGCAGGTGTTTCAGGAGAGGACATCAACAGTATGTATGTCGGAAATATGAGTGGCGGACAGTTCGTTGACCAGGAACATATAGGTGCGTTGATCGCGGATTATTCCGGGCTTGCAAGAAATCTTCATGTGCCTGCAGTTCGTGTTGAGGCTGCATGTGCTTCAGGAGGATTGGCACTTCGCCAGGGCATTTTAGCGATCGCATCAGGACATGAGGATATTGTTGTTGCGGCAGGTGTTGAAAAAATGACAGATATTTCTGCATCAAGTGCATCGACTGCCCTGGCTGCGGCGGCTGATCGTGAATGGGAAGGTATCATGGGTGCAACATTTCCAGGATTGTATGCACTGATTGCGCGTTTGCATATTCACAGGTATGGGACTACCAGCGAACAACTCGCAGAGGTTGCTGTTAAAAATCATTTTAACGGTTCGATGAACCCTATCGCGCAGTATAAGAACAGGATCAATGTGGATACGGTTTTGAATTCTATAATGGTGGCTGATCCGTTGCATATTTTTGATTGTTCCCCAATCAGTGACGGGGCTTCCGCCCTTGTTTTGGCACCTGCGGAGATTGCGCACGAATATACGGACACTCCAATTTATATCAAAGCGAGTGCACAGGCAAGCGATACCATCGCATTGCATGACCGTCGTGATATTACTACACTGGATGCCACTGTGGCTGCAGCGAAAAAAGCGTACAAGATGGCAAGGGTTACACCTGAAGATATTGATCTTATTGAGGTACATGACTGCTTTACGATTGCAGAGATATGTGCTATCGAAGATCTTGGATTTGCAAAAAAAGGTGAGGGCGGCAAGGTGACTACAGAAGGGGAAACCGCAATTGACGGACGGATACCTGTGAACACATCCGGCGGACTGAAGGCATGCGGTCATCCGGTTGGTGCGACAGGCATTAAACAGGCTGTGGAGATCACCCAACAATTACGCGGTGAGGCAGGCAAACGGCAGGTTGACGGTGCAGAGATAGGAATGACTCATAATGTTGGTGGGTCCGGTGCAACGGCTGTAATACATATTTTTTCGAGGAATAGGTGATATTTGTGTCAGTTGCAAGATTCTGGAGAAAGCAGGTTCACAGGTATAATCTGATTGGTACGTATTGTAAGGAATGCGGCGAGTATTATTATCCACCGCGAAACATGTGTCCTACATGCAGGCGCGATGGTAAACTTGAATCATATAAGTTTAGTGGAAACGGGGAAATTGTGACCTATACTATTATTCATACAGCAGCCGAAGGATTTGAGCACCAGACCCCATATGTACTTGCGATTGTTAAACTGGACGAGGGACCAAGACTTACAAGCCAGATCGTGGTCGAACCCGGGGAAATTAAAATTGGAATGAGAGTCAAGCCTGTTTTTAGGAAACTTGGTGAAAGCGGCAATAGGGGTATGATCTATTATGGTACAAAGTTCATACCTGAATATGAATGAGTATTTATTATAATTCGTGTAAACCAGCGTCTAAAAAACGATTAAACAGTGCGCGGTTTGAACACAGATAACGGAGCTGACGTGGGTTTCTAATTTAGAATCGAGCACGAAAACCTTATCCTGTTGCCTGTTTTGCTGCACTTAAGCCCGCCGATTGGAAAACATGCCAATCGCATACGCTAATGCCTATTATTTTGGACAGAATTTGGATGTCGGTTGTGTCATCCTGTTCATCCCGTCCATTATATCTGTGCCTCGTGCTGATTTTGGGCACACTGCCTGCGTGCGAACTCATTATTTAATTTCCTCACCAATCCGCGAGCATTTTAAGAGCAAAGCACAGGACGCGCGCCGATTGTAAAACATGCCAATCGTATACGATTATGCCACCAATTTCAGACAGGATTTACAGGATGGACAGGATTTGGATGTCGGTTGTGTCATCCTGTTCATCCCGTCCATTATATCTGTGCTTCGTGCTGATTTTGGGCACACTGCCTGCGCGCGAACTCATTATTTAATTTCCTCACCAATCCGCGAGCAGTTTAAGAGTAAAGCACAGGATGCATGCCGATTGGAAAACATGTCAATCGTATACGATTATGCCAA
>JAUVKD010000029.1 GCA_030596385.1 Methanosarcinaceae archaeon
CCACAGGTTTTACATTTGAACATTTGCTTGCCTTTGGCATTGAACCCCTTTTTGGTGATGTGGCCTCTGTTTTTCGTTCGATAGTCTGAACACTGTTTATTTAAGCACATCTGATTTTCTAAATTTGCTCCATACATGGAAAATGTTTTTGGACTGAAAGTATATAAAGGTCACGATTTATAGGACACGACCCAAAAATAGCTAAAAAATACTTATTATCCCTCTCGGCCTACTTGTATAGTGAGCGACAAGATGAATTATTTTGTTGCTCTTGCAATAAGGGGTATATACGAACAGATACAAAATTTGATTTTGAATATTCATATTGAAAAATATATTTATTCGAATATTGGATGTCTATTACCAATCGAAATTAGAGGGGGCGTTAATATTAAATAGTGTTGCTTGACTACATGTTCTCTAAACGGGGTGCACTCCACCATTCAATCTTAAACCTCTGTATAATAATAAGAATGGAGAATACAATGGTATTATTGCACTGCTTTTTACATTCGCAATTCTTGGTCATCACCAATGAGACTTAAAAACATATTATTTTTGGTAAGACTGATTGGTGCAATCACCATTCTCTGGTTTATGGATGTTGAACAACTAATGCTTATTTTGGGCTCCATAAATCCCTATTTTATACTACTTGCATTTTTACTGGAATTTTTTGGTTTTCTCATATGGACTCTAAAATGGAAACATCTTGTTGACAAAATCGAGCATATCAACTTCATAATCCTGTTTATGGGACTAATGGCTGGAAATTGCATGAGTACCAATGTGCTTCGCGCAAGAATTTTTGGTGGATTTGGGAGGATATTTTTTCTTAAAAATGTCTCAAAAAGTAACAGGCATGCAAACTGGTATGCCACCATTGTCCTAGACCAGACTACCAATAATTTTGTATTTACCCCACTTGTAATATTCTCCTTGCTTTTTGTATTCCTGTTTTTAAATATCCCCTGGTGGTTATCGGTATATATGGAAATTCTAGTCTTGATCCTGTTTTCTTCAGCACTCGGGGCATACATGTCAAGGCAAAAAATCAAAAGAACATCCATAATCAATTTCTGTCAGTTGAACCTGCAACGGATATATTATTTTACCCCGATTAAATATATAAGGAACAGATTTGACTCATACCACCTATTTGAAGAAATCGTTGTTCTAAACATTGCAGAATTCAAAAAAACCTACACCTCAATTCTGAAGGATAAGCAGACTCTTAAAAAAGATGTAATCCTGGCAGTGCTCATGTATATATTCATTTATTTAAAATCATACATTCTCTTTCAAAGTAGCGGATACGATATTTCAATCTTACAGCTTGTGGTATCCCTTACCCTTATACTCTGGATTATCTTTGTAGTTCCTGTTCCAGGAGGATTTGGATTTAAAGAAGTTGTGATGATAGGAATATATGCCATGGTGGGCGTTCCCATTAATATTGCAGCCATTGTTTCTATGATTGACAGGATTATTTATTTATTCTTTGTCATTGTTATTTCATATTCAGCCATTGGAATCATGCGAATATTTTGCGTAAACCCGAGGAAATAATGGATGTGGGGTTAGAGTCAGCATTCAACTCCTCTTATTTTGTCTATAAAGGAGTATGTGTACTCGATTCCTCCTGAAAATTTATAATTAGCCTTTTTGGTCAACCATTTGAGAGCACTTAAATTTCTTATCCATATTGTTCTCATGTTATTCTCATTCATTGACATATCAATTACATTAACAATATAATGTTGATCAGGTCAAACATTGTGACGACACACCCATTAGCAGCATAGCTTCGGGTATAATAATTAAAATTAAAATTAAAATTAAACGGATTTTCACGGACGAACTTAATCCGTGCGCATTTGAGTCACCTGCAAGATTCATGTTCAATGACAATTTTGAAATCTATAAACGCATGAAACCGCTATTTTCAGAGCAGATACAATATTCAAAATAGTTAAATAAACATCGCGTGTTTACACAGTATGAATTCCCCTGTATTAGCACAAACGCCAGATTCTCTCACCGATCCATTTGGACGAACGGTGACGAGTCTAAGGATATCCATCACAAACCGTTGCAATTATAATTGTATTTACTGCCATCATGAAGGCGATACAAACAGCAGGGGTGAGATGTCTGTAGAGATTATATCGAATATCGTTCGCGCTGCATCCGGCATGGGAGTAAACAAAGTAAAGTTCTCTGGCGGTGAGCCGCTTATGCGTAAGGATTTTGGAGATATACTGTCTTCACTTCCAAAACTCCGGGATGTATCGGCAACAACGAATGGTACATTCTTAAAAGCACGGGCACAGGATCTGAAAGATGCAGGGCTTGATCGTGTAAATATCAGCCTTGATTCACGTGATCCGCAAATATATAGTTTTATCACAAACGCTAATTCTAACGCATTAAACGTTGTTCTTGATGGTATCCACAGCGCAGTAGATGCAGGGCTTACGCCTGTTAAACTGAATATGGTACTCCTTAAAGGGATAAATGACAATGAGATATATGAAATGCTTGATTTTACACGGACATATAATGGTCAGGTAATCTTGCAACTCATTGAACTCATGGATTTCAATGACGTATCATGCTACCAGATAAATGCAAATTCGATTGAAAAAGACTTAAGATTGCACGCAGATAAGATATTAGTCAGGACAATGCACCGCAGGAAAAAATATATAATTGATGGTGCGGAAGTAGAACTTGTCCGTCCGATAGATAATTCCGAGTTCTGTGCCAACTGTAACAGGTTACGAGTTACGGCGGATGGAAAACTTAAAGGATGTCTTTTGGTGAATGACAATCTTATTGATGTTAGTAACACAGCACCTGAAGACCTACCAAAGATGTTAAAACTTGCAGTAAGTCGGCGCGTGCCGTATTGTAGAAGTTGACAAGGAGAAAGTGATTAATTATGGAAATTGAGTTGATAATTGATAATGAAAAGATTGATATGAACGATTTTGTACAGAAGGTACTTTG
Source organism: Methanosarcinaceae archaeon (assembly GCA_030596385.1). Classification (GTDB taxonomy): domain Archaea; phylum Halobacteriota; class Methanosarcinia; order Methanosarcinales; family Methanosarcinaceae; genus Methanovorans. The sequence goes on from JAUVKD010000029.1 coordinate 3,013, forward strand.
CAATATAGTCAGCGGGGCAGTTGAGCCACTGCACGGTGTTGGTGATGAATGGACCGAAGTTTCGCTTAAAATAAAGCAATAGTCGAAAAAACCATCACATTGCATCATATATATTTTTCAATCTCAGAGAAATCGATCGGAGATGTTGCATCAAGTGCTATCGGAGTTATCGATATATGTCCGTTTTGCATGATTGCATGTACATCTGTCCCCTTTTCTTCTTCACGGATCAGATCGCCATCGATCCAGTAATATGGCCTGCCGCGCGGGTCATGGCGCTCTTGTACTGAAGTCTTGAATATCTTGCGCGCAAGGCGGGTTATCTCTATTTCAGTGTCATTTTCTGCAAAGTGTGGTATGTTGACGTTTAAAAGGTCTACATTTTCTGGTAGTCCATGCTGCAAAATATTCTTTGCAATTCTGTTGACCACTTTAATTCCGATATCAAAATCGTGCTGGTAATCTCGTAGATCATCGAACTTTGTTCCCTCTTCTGTTACCTGTATTGATGCTGCGATAGCGGGTATTCCGTAACTTGCGGCTTCAAGTGCTGCACCAATAGTACCTGATGTTGTGATTGTATCTGTGCTAATATTTTCCCCGACATTAAAACCGGAGAGCACGAGGTCAGGCATTATTTTCATGATCGTAAATATGCCAAGTATCACTGAATCGGTCGGCGTGCCGCTAATGGCATGGGCAGTAATACCATCAATATTGGTTTTGTTAATTCTGAGTGGCTCAAAGATTGATATTGATCTCCCTACGCCACTTTGCTGTATTGCAGGAGCTGAGATAGTGACATCCCCGAGGTCTGCAACACTTTTGTATGCTGCACTGATGCCTGTAGCATAGACACCGTCATCATTTGTAAGTAGTATATTAGGAGACATGGACATTCCATTGTTCTTTAATGTTTTATAATTTATGGAAACATATAAATTCATACATCCCGAAAGCATTGTGAGAAAATTCAATGAGTGGAGGGGAGTATATAAAGTCAAAACATTCGGGACTACACAGTCAAATATAACCATCGACAATCTAATAAACGATAAATAACAATTTATATACGCTTCAAATCTAAGGATAACTGACTCAATTTTGAAATTAAAAACATCTCAGACACTTGGTTTTGGTAATCCGAATATTCATTCCGCCCTATTTTTTGAAGTCGATACAACAATTACAACAAATATTATAAGAAAATCATGATGGTGTGTGATAAATATGGACGAAGATGATGAACTTGAAGAAATGATGATGGCAGCTCCATCCTTACGTGAGGCAAAAAAGAATGAACATGATATGTTGAACAAAGCAGTATCACACCCATTAAGAAGAAAACTTGTAAAATCCATCGGTGTATTCGGTAAGACAAAAACAGATATTCAGGCTGAGGTTGACATTGATGATGCATCGTTAAAGTACCATACGGAATTTTTGGTAAGTGGGGATTTCTTAAAAATTGAAAATGACCTGTGTAGATTGACAGATAAGGGACTCGATTTGCTTGCAAATATCTAATTTATATCAATTTATTTTACTGCTACTACCCACATGCATTCGCAAAATACGCCGTTCTTACGCGCCCGGGTAATCCTTGCAGATACATATACGCTAAATGCAATTGGAAACGCAATTGGAATTTCGATGTATATGCAGGTCAGTGATAAAGGATAGTGCCACACTATGTGCATGTGGCAGCACTGTTTTTGTCCTTAACTCATTAAATTACCTGCGCTACAACATAACGAGTGTGTTTGCTAAACATCTACTATTTTTTTGATGTTCGGGTAATAGGAATGCCCTGTCAATAAGGTAATATGCATTCTGGTGAGGCATACAAGTGAATAAGAAATGTTTTTAAGCATTGGAGAGATTACGTGATAATTATAAGATTGATTGCAGACAACTATTCAATTACATGTAAACGTTATCGATGGACCAGTTTGTCCCCGAATAGACAGTTACATACAATTGACAAACACCTTTTGGATTGATGAAATTTGACTCAGTATTAATAACTAAAAAATGTGTCACAATTTAAATTAATAAGCAGATTTTTGCCATCGGTATCCGGAGTCAAAGATTGCTGAATAGTTTTGATTGTAGATATAAATGTATAATAGTTGGAATAATTATGCTTGAAGATGAATATCAACTTGATTTTTTCTCTAATAACGGATTTATTCGTAAGCAATGCCAGAAATGTGGAACATTTTTCTGGACACGTGAAGACGACAGAAAAACATGCGGAGATGCGCCCTGTGATCCATACTCATTCATAGGTAATCCGGTTTTTAAAAAACAGTATGATCTTTCTGAAATGCGTGAATATTACCTGAATTTTTTTGAACAAAATGGTCATGCACGGATAGAAAGGTACCCTGTTATTGCCAGGTGGAGGGATGATATATACCTGACAATCGCATCTATTGCCGATTTTCAGCCATTTGTTACATCCGGGCAGGTGCCGCCACCTGCAAACCCGCTGACAATATCACAGCCCTGTATACGTTTGCCCGACCTCGATGCAGTCGGCAGGAGCGGACGGCACCTTACAACATTTGAAATGATGGCACACCATGCGTTTAATAGCGCGAGTGAAGAAATATACTGGAAAGAAAGAACAGTGGAACTTTGTGATGAGTTTTTACTGTCACTTGGAGCAGACCCTATGGCTGTGACATACAAGGAAGCACCATGGGCCGGAGGCGGTAATGCAGGTCCGTGTCTTGAAGTGCTCATAGGCGGTCTTGAGGTCGCAACTCTTGTGTTTATGAACCTTGAGCAGTCAAAAGATGGTGACATATTGATAAAAGGCGAGTCATATTCCAAAATGGACAATTATATTGTTGATACCGGATATGGTCTTGAGAGATTAGTCTGGGCATCAAAAGGTTCCCCTACTATTTATGATGCGATTTTTCCGTTGATCGTCAATGAACTTATGGGACTTGCGGGTGTTGATCATGAGCTTGATAATACCGAATATTCAAAGATCTTATCTCAAAACGCCTGTTTATCGGGACTTATGGACATAAGTGAAAAGGCAAACCTGCTTGAGCTTCGAAAGCAGGTGGCATCAAGTATCGGCACGACCGTTGAAAAATTATCCACTATAATGGAGCCGGTCGAGACTGTGTATGCGATCGCAGATCATACACGGTGCCTGACATTTATGTTTGGTGATGGTATAATTCCATCAAATGTTAAGGCCGGGTACCTTGCGCGTCTTGTACTTAGAAGAACACTCCGCATGATGCGGGATATTGGCATCAGGATATCCTTATCTGAAATTGTTAAAATGCATATAAAGAACCTGCCGGAATATCCTGAATTTGAGAAACGGTTTGAGACGATCGAAGACATTCTCCATAATGAAGAACAAAAATTTGCAGATACATTGGATCGAGGCAGGCGTATGATCCAAAAATCTGCAAAACATTACAAAAAAAGTGGAGAAAAAATGCCGCTCGATAAATTGATCGAGATGTACGATAGTCATGGAATTCCACCAGAGATATCAAAGGAAGCGGCAACAGAGGTCGGGGTTGAGGTTGACCTGCCGGATAATTTCTATTCACTGGTGGCGGATAAGCACGGCAAGGCAGAAAAAAAGGAAGTAGGGGACATCCCGTATGCTGACCGCATAGACAAGCTCCCTCCTACAACGCGACTATTCTATGATGAACCGAACAGGATGGAATTCGAAGCGGTTGTTCTGGATATATTTGACAATAATATTGTACTTGATTGCACCCTTTTTTACCCTGAAGGCGGAGGACAGCCGAATGATACAGGTAAATTGATTATTAATGATGATATGCTACATGTTGTTGATGTTCAAATGGTGAATGGTGTTGTGATACATAGTATAAAAGAGATAGAAGATGAATTGAATATCCGCAAAGGTGACCTGATCATCGGCAAGATCGATGAAGAACGGCGAATAGCACATGCGAGGCATCACACTGCAACCCATATTGTGAACGATGCTGCCAGAAAAGTACTTGGTGATCATGTCTGGCAGGCAGGTGCACAGAAATCGACAGACCGTGCACGGCTTGACTTGTCTCATTACAAACGCATTAACAATGATGAATTAAACGAGATAGAGTTGATCGCAAACCGGATCGTCATGGAGAACCTGCGCGTTCATACTGAATGGATGGACAGGACAGATGCCGAACAGGCATATGGATTTGGATTATACCAGGGCGGCGTACCGCCTGGAAACCGCATTAGGGTCCTTAAGATTGGCGATGATATCGAAGCCTGTGCAGGTACTCACTGTACGAGCACGGGTCTTGTGGGTCCGATCAAGATATTGAAGACCGAACGTGTTCAGGATGGTGTTGAGCGTATTGAGTATGCCGCAGGTGAAGCTGCTATCTGGGCGGTGCAGGAAAATGATTTTCTCCTGCACGAATCTGCAAACGCGCTTCGGGTTTTACCGGAGCATCTTCCCCTAACGATTGAGAGGTTCTTTGGTGAATGGAAGGAATTTAAGAAGGATAATGCACGATTAAAAGAAGAACTTGCTCATGCACGTGTGCATGAGATGGGCCGACAGGCTGTTGAGATTGACGGAGTTCGCATTATTGCTGAGATGATACCAAATGCAGACAATGAAGAGTTAATGATAGTCGCAGGAGGCCTGATAGAACATGATGACGTGGTTGTACTTCTTGCAAGCGATTTCGAGGGCGTCAAGATTGTGGCAGCCGCAGGTAAGGATGCAATGGAACGAGGTGCAA
>JAUVKD010000192.1 GCA_030596385.1 Methanosarcinaceae archaeon
GCATCCGGCATCGAAACAGATGGCATGAAAGATGAGAAAAAGATATGCCTATTCATAATGGAACAGAGGTGTGTGACAAGATATCAGATATATCATTTGATATTGATAAAAGTGAGTTTGCAGGTATGGTTAAGGATGCAGGTGCTTCTGTGCTGGTGCAATTGATGGCAAAAGTCAGCACTAAATGTTCACCCCTGCAACTATATTCGACCCTGCAAAATGCCGGCTTTTCATATATGCTTGAATCGGTTGAAAAGGAAAAACGACATGCTCGGTTCTCATTTGTTGGTTCTGATCCTGATGTTGTAGTGACCATTAAAGACAGGATACTCACACTTGAATATTCAATGGACTCAAAACTGGTTGAATATATCCGCTTAAGACTTGAATCGTTATGTACGGTTGAATCTATTAAATCCGGTGTATTCCGGTCTCACATAAATGAAGGAACCGATGTACTGGATGCTTTTCGTGCGGTCTTTCCGACTGCGAACGGCACACGCCTGCTCAACCGGAAAGGGTTTGACAGGCAATCATTCCTTGGAGGGGCTATCGGGTATAACAGTTATGATATTGTATATGATTGCTGGTTAGATATAGAAAAGGAACTTGAATCCGGTGTTCCTGATATGCAGTTCGCCCTTACGACGAGAACGTTTGTTTTTGATCACTTCACAGGCGATACATATATTGTGATCTCACCTTTTGTAACACAGCAATGTGATTTCGGGACAGTGTATGACCAGGCGCTTTCAGATGCCCGGGCATTGCATTTACAACTCAAAAATATATCAGGAATGTCGGATCAGGCAAACAGGACAATAAAACGACTGCGTACATCCGAACATGTATGCAATGCAGGACTTGAACAGGAAGAGTTTGAGAGTGCAGTCCTGATTGCAAAACAACATATAATCGACGGCGATATTTTTCAGGTTGTGCTCTCCCGCAGATATTCCATAAAGATAAAACAGACACCTCTGGAACTATATCAGACCCTGCGGAAGATCAATCCGAGTCCGTATATGTACATATTTAAGTTCGGGGACCTGAGCATTGTTGGTGCAAGTCCGGAAACGCTCATGGCGGTGCACAATCGAAAGGTCATTACAAATCCCATTGCCGGAACATGCCCGCGCGGAGAAAATGAGCAAGAGGATAATGTGTTATCCTCGATAATGCTGGCTGATGAAAAGGAGCGTGCCGAACATGTTATGCTTGTGGACCTTGGAAGAAATGATGTTCGTATGGTGGCAAAAAGCGGTACTGTTACAGTCGATGATTTCATGTCGGTCGTGAAATACTCGCATTTGCAGCATATAGAAAGCACGGTATGCGGTACTTTGAGAGATGAATGCGACCAGTTCGATGCGACACGTGCGATATTCCCTGCAGGTACATTATCGGGTGCGCCAAAAATTCGGGCAATGGAGATTATCGACAAACTCGAACCCGATGCGCGCGGGATATATGGCGGTGGGGTCGGATATTATTCATGGAACGGTGATGCTGATTTTGCAATTGTTATAAGGACTGTGATCATAAAAGGCGATATAGCTTATATTCAGGCAGGCGCAGGTATTGTTGCGGATTCTGACCCCACGTATGAATATGAGGAGACAGAGCGCAAGATGGCAGCGATGATCAGTGCGATTGAGGGTGGACAATGAAAGTGATATTTATCAATAACAGGGATTCGTTTGTGTGGAATCTTGTGGACTATGTTTCCATGTTTGAGCCGGATACGTTAGTAGTTCCAAATACCATCTTGATCGAGGAGGTGAAAAACCTTAAGCCTGATGCGATTATTGTATCACCGGGTCCAGGCAACCCGCAAAATCCGCGGGATATTGGTATGTGCTTAGATATCATACGTGAGTTTGGGAAACATATTCCGATACTCGGGGTCTGTCTTGGCCACCAGGCAATAAACACGGCATTCGGAGGAACGATTACGCATGCAAAAAGTGGTCCGGTACATGGCAAGACATCTTCTATCACTCATGACGGGTCTGCACTTTTTGATGGTATTTCGAACCCATTTACAGCCGGACGTTATCATTCACTTGCGATAAGGACACTTGCTCCTGAACTTGATGTGATCGCAAAGACCAGTGATGGGATTATCATGGGTATTAAGCACAGGGAATATCCGATATATGGTGTACAGTTCCATCCGGAATCGGTGCTGACGATGCAATTTGTTGATAATGTTTATGTGAATTACGGGCTAAAAATAATTGAGAATTTTCTGAAGATTGCAGGCAGAGTGCATGAGCATGCATAAGTATTAATTGGCAGGAGTTCCATCTTGGAATTATGTTGATCGGACTTACAGGAACACCCGGTACTGGCAAGACGTCTACCAGTGAACTTGTCAAAGCGCGTTTTGGGTACAGGGTGATCCACCTTAACAAATTGATAAAGGAGAAACACCTGTATTCAGGGGTTGATGAGGTGCGGGATACGCTTGTTGCGGATATGGATAAGGTCTCTGCATATGTGTCCGAACTTGTAAATGACAGTGATAAGATCACAGTACTTGATAGTCATCTTTCTCATTATATCGCAGATATAGTGATCGTGCTTCGGGCATCTCCTGATATTTTAAGGGAAAGGCTTTCACACAGGGACTACTCACAAGCCAAGATATCGGAAAATTTAGAGGCTGAAGCACTGGATGTTATTCTTGTTGAATCGGTGGAGTGGTGTGAAAAGGTATTTGAGATAAATACTACTGATGTGACAGTTGAAGAGGTTGCAACAAATATAGGTGAGATTATTAGTGCGTTACTGTGTGAGGATGATGGGGCAGTGATTCGCAAATACAAACCCGGATCGCTTGATTGGAGTGAGGATGTATTTTGATCAACATGAACAATTGCTCTGTGTATCAATACTTTTGCTATTTATTCAGCACTAACCACAATTAATGCTTCAAATTTTCATTATTTGGGTAAATATTTGTTCGAACGGATTTTTCTAATGGAACAAGATTAAGAATAGTGTATTTGTATAGCTGCGTAAATTTGATTGTTCGATCTGAAACTAAAGCTAAAACCAATACAAACGCCGCAGGCGGCAGATTCCCACACCACTGACGCGAACGATATGGGCGTTTTCGCAGCATTTCAACTTATA
>JAUVKD010000218.1 GCA_030596385.1 Methanosarcinaceae archaeon
AACATAACAGGAACGTGCTTGAAGCCGAGCTCGCACTGATCCGGGAAAAAATACGTGCAGGCACCCTGCGGGAATATGTCGAAGGACAGTGCAGGACACGCCCGTGGTTGACAGCGCTTTTGAGAATTGCAGATTCCGAATATGATTATATCGAGCAGCGCGCACCCATTGTACGATCTAACCAGATGATAGCAAATACCGGTGAATCCCAGACGCGCGCAGAGGTTGTGCGGTTTGCAAACCGTATCAATGAAAGATATACTCCGCCTGATGCGGATATATTGCTTTTGTTGCCATGTTCTGCAAAGAAACCTTATGGCATATCAAACTCACATCAGAAATTCATTAAGGCGCTTGGAAAAGGGCGCAAGTTCGTTCACGAGGTCATTATCACATCCCCGCTCGGCATTGTCCCGCGTGAACTTGAACTGACCTATCCTGCCGCGCATTATGATATTGCGGTCACCGGATACTGGGATGCAGAGGAAAAAGCATGGGTTGGTGATTGTCTTGCAAATTACCTGTCAAAACACGATTATTCGACCATTGTTGCTCATGTGGAAGGTGCATATCGCGATATCTGCGAATCCGTGAGCAAAGAACTTGGGATGGAGTTCGTCTATACCAGCATCGGCAATGTGACATCACATGAATCGCTACGGAACTTAAAAGACACTGTTTCAGAACTTTGTGATGGCCGTAAACGTTCGGCTGAGACTGTTAAAAAGGACATGCTGCGCAGGATCACAGATTACCAGTTCGGGCATGGGGCAGGAGACCTGCTGATCCCTGAGCGTGCGATCATTAAGGCCCCATTTCCAAAACATCAGGTGTATGTTGACAAAGCCCATGTCGCAACCCTTGTGCCGCAATACGGCATCCTTGCCATTACAATAGCAGGCGCTACGATGTTGCTGCCACGTAACCGATATGTAGTTGAGATCGAGGATTTTGTGCCCAGGGGCTCGATACTTGCTGTCGGTGTGACCGGTGCAGATCATGATATCCGGCCAAATGATGAAGTGCTTGTGTCAGGCAGTAAAGTGATCTGTGTCGGGCGCGCGGTGATGAGCGGAAAAGAGATGGAAGGATCTACGCGGGGGATAGCTGTTGACCTGAGGCATGTGAAAAAATTGTAAGAAAATATGAGCAAAAATTGCTGTTGTTAGGTAGTTGTTATCCGTGACGCATCAACTGGAATGGTTTTCAAATCATCCGGATTGATGCTCGGGGCATATCAATTTTTTCATTTCTTATATAATTTTTTCAGCAGTGCAAGAAGACTATTTAGATCTTGATAGTTATAAAGATGTGCAGGGAACTCTATACACTTACTTATATCCCTATAGTCCAAAGGAATTCTTAATGTTATTTTATCGTTCCGTTTGTTTTCAAGATTTGGTATTTCAAATTCGTTAAACGGGATCTCAATAAATTTCGGTTTATCTAGAGCTATTACAATAATAATTGTGACATTTACTCCTGAATCAAGTAAATCTGACAAATTTTCTAATTGTGCTTTTGTGAAATATATTTTATTACGATCATGACCTTTATATTCAAATTTACTTTTAATTTCACTAATTATACATTCATCATTCATCCATCTAATTATTTCAATCGTATTAGAAGATACAAGACATTCAGTTATTGTATATTTGTGGGCAACATCATTTTTTCCATAGTCTTGATACAAATTTGTTCTTTCAAGTTGTTTTTCGAGTTTGTTTATTAAAAAAATGCATTTATCATCATCATATTCACGTTTATATTTATATTTATAGGATAACACAAAATCGCAATTTTCAAAAAAATATCGGCCCAACATATTTTCCATAAAAAAACCAAATGGTTGCCGTAATTGTATCCTCTTCAAATCTTAGGGTAACTGACTCCTTTTTGAAATCGAAACCTGCTAAGGCAATTGATTTAGATAATCCGAATATGCATTTTACCCTGCTTTTTGAAGAGGATACATATCTTTCTTGTTTTATGTGTAAATACAGTGCCCCGTTTATAGGGGATTGAAACCCCACTCCACCCTTCAACATCATAGGTTCAATCAAATGTGCAAATACAATGCCCCGTTTACAGGGGATTGAAACACATCATCCCTTTTATGGCTGATATTTTGAGATAAATGTGTAAGGAGTGTGTATTGATTGCTTTGCAGACAAATGAGGGGAAATAATAGAAGTCTCTCCAATGGTCAGCCCACAGGTGCTTTGTAGTTAAGTGGATGAAACTATTTTTCGTGAGAGATTAATTTGAGGGAAAGTGAAGTTCCCAACAGCAGAGTGTAGGTATAATCATTAAGATGAAATCATACAGGATAGATTCTTGATGATCATAATCTTGTTTGTCAATTGTTTCAATGACTTACTCTTTATACTTTCAGCGACAAAAATAAGTCAGAAGCAAATCGAATTCGATTAGAAGAGATAAGTGATGTCATGGTAAACTTAAATTTGAAGCAAAGAATTGGTTATGGCAGGTATTACTGCTGGATGTCTATTAAAACGCCAAATACATTAGCTACTATGAGTTCCATTTTGCTCACTATTGCTACCAGTGCTTTAATGGGATTATCTACTCCAAAGTATTCGGTATTTATGTTTATTGGAATTTTTTGCCTCTACCTTTTAGCAATGTTCATAATTGGGATTTTAAATTACAAA
>JAUVKD010000100.1 GCA_030596385.1 Methanosarcinaceae archaeon
AAATGGATATATATTAGTGTTGTTGTTTTTTTCCTGAATTTTGTGTCTGGATATAAATTTAGAACGCTGGAAAGTTTGAAAAGTTATTAATTCTGAGCATTCTTCACAATGCCCCGTTTTTTGAAAACGAGGTTTTTCAATCAATTTGGAACTCCATTGCTTTACAATCGTCTCTTTTAGTTCAACTACACAAGTATAATATTCAGCAAAATGCACTTTTAAAAATTTTGCTACTCTCATTTTATCCTTCATCTGAATAATAATTTACCATTGGGCCAAATGGGTACCACCGTAATTAGCCATCACTACATCTATGGAATGAGATTGCTTGCTACACACACATAATACTTTTTAAAATTTAGTGGTAATAGGATAACCGAGTAAAAGGGATAGTCATAAAACAATTTGTGATATAACTTCTTGTCATAATGCCGCCTACGGCGGTCATGACGTTTTTTGTTTCAGATTTGATCACAAACTTCGCAGTCCTTTCCTGATAACGTCCTCACCATCGGGACGGTACGTGTCTTTTATTGTGACAACAGACTCCACATACATTAAAAGTCCCCTGATTATCACAACCGGATTACCGCCATCTCCTTCACCCATCAGCAGATTTGCTGTGCCTGCAATTTCGTCGGCAACCCCTTCTTCGGTAATCTCAAGCACTTTACCGAATAGGTCTTTTTCACCGCACCAATCCTTTATCGGTTTGATATGGGCTACACCAACAGCCACACCTGTCTGTCCGATCTTAAAAGATCGGCCGTTTGTATCTGTGATAACTACACTAACACGTTTTGAGGTCAGTTTTCGTATATCATCTGCAATTTGTTTTGCACTCGAATCCGGGTCGGCGGGTAATTCCAGAAGTAACCCGTTTTCGACATTTGAATCGTCAATACCTGCTTTTATGCATACGTGCCCGTTGAGTGTCTCAACAAGTAGTATTGGCGACCCGACCAGGCATTCCCTGCTTCTGTCAAGAACAGCCTGAATGAAACGGGAATCTTCATCGTTCTTGTGCGCAATCTCCAGGGCACGCCGGGAAGGAGTTACATTATCAAGCGTGAATGTCCTGCCTTCGGATTTGGATACGATCGTTGATGCTATTACAACAATGTCGTAATCCTGTATATCCGTGTTCTTGCATATTATCTTTGCAAGGTCATCACCTTTCTTGATCATTGGAATGTTTTCAATGGTGAATGCTTCAAGTTTTAGTTGCAATGATATTCCTCAATGCGTGAAATAGCGTTTGGAATAAATAAGACTATCCATATATTATATTTCGCGGCGATGATGATAGTTACCCCGACTGAGCAAAAAATGACGAGAGCATTTTACCTGATGCCGCAAATTACAACAGGGAATTTTGAAACATTTTTAAAAAATGAGATCAAGCGACCACAGCCCAAAAATGATGATGTTAGTAGACATGTGGGCGCTTATCCCAAACGTATTTGTATAACTGTAGTAAGATCGGTGCGCAAATGAGATTGTTTTATCTGAATCAAAAACAATACAACCGCCACAGGCGGAGCATTTCCACATTGCTCCCAACGAGAATGTGATATAATATCTGTAAGATAATTCACTTTATCCATTAAGTACGAAAATATACGAAAAGATGAGGTTTTCATTGGTGATGGCTGGGCGCGCCGCCTACGGCGGAGTAACCCGACATCAAAACAATCCAATCAAGTACTCCCAAACAATGTTCGGTTTAACCTACAAAGGATTCACTCGACCATTATTTTCTTCTTCTCTTCAATTTGTACTTTTGGAAGTGTAACCGTCAGTACACCTTCCTCAAGTTTTGCTTTTGCGCCTTCTTCCGTGACAATTGAAGGAAGCGTGATGGCACGGCTAAACCTGTTATATGTCCGCTCGCGGCGCACATAGCCTTCTTTTTCGACTTCGGACTCCTTGCTGCACTTTGCACTTATCTCTAAAACATCGTCCCTGATGCCAATCTCAACATCCTTTTTGTCAACGCCCGGCACATCAGTTGTGACAATTATACTGTCATTTTCTTCCTTAATGTCCATAAGGGGTGACAATATCTTTTCATCAGGCCACTCTCCACCAGGCATGATCTGGTCAACCAAATGGTTTAATCGTTCCTGTGTCCGGCTAATTTCTTCAAAGGGATCCCATCTCGAAACACTAGATGGTCTCCTGCGTGTTAATCCAAATTTCATTTATAACCACTCCTAATTAGTTAACATAGTATATTTGTGAAAATAGTATATATTGGTAACGGATGAATTTGACCCTTTCAATTAAAATCAATAAGCATCTGCACAAGATATGAGGCGTACACAGTACCCAGCGACCCATGCTGTCCTGATTCTTCATCAAACGCTACCGAACTGTCAGGGTCTTTATTCGCAGTAGAATATATTGCAAACGGTACAGGATCAGATGTGTGGGTTTTTAGCGAAATTGGAGTTGGATGGTCTGGTAAAACCAGAATCGTGAACTCTTCATCCGACTTGCGTGCGTATTCCAGTATCCTGCCAACGACCAGTTTATCAAAATCCTCGATCGCCCGAATCTTTGCATCAATATCCCCCATATGTCCTGCCTCGTCTGGTGCTTCAACATGAACGAACACAAAATCGTGGTTATCAAGGGATTTAAGCGCATACTCTGCTTTGCCAGAGTAGTTCGTATCAAGATACCCTGTTGCACCCGGGACCTCTATGATATCAAGTCCGGCATAAATGCCTATTCCTTTAAGCAGGTCTACGGCAGAGATGACAGAACCGGTCATACCGTATAATTGCTCGAATTCCGTAAAACTTGGTGAATAACCCTGTCCCCATAGCCAGATGTAATTGGCAGGATTTTTTCCGGCTTTGATTCGCTTGTTGTTTACGGAATGATTTTCGAGAATAGTTCTTGAATCGTCGATCAACTTACATAAAAGTTTACTGTCCTTGCCCGTGGGCATGCATTCACTTTTTGCCTTACCAATAACGTCGTGTGGCGGCGTGCATCCGGCAGATATGCCAACATCCCCTGAAGCGACCATCAGATGTCGGTAACTTATTCCAGGGTAAAACCTTATTTTGTCAGTACCAAGTTCCGAGTCAATTGCCTCAATAAGTGCCATTGCCTCTATGCTTGTAATGTGTCCGGCACTGTAATCTTTGATGACGTTATCCGTAATAGTAATCAGGTTACATCGAAATGCAACATCGCCATCTTCCAGCGGTACTCCCATGCTTGCAGCCTCAAGCGGTGCCCTGCCTGAATAATATATTTTCGGATTGTATCCAATAATAGACATATTCGCGACATCACTTCCGGGAGGCATTCCATCCGGCACTGTTCTTGCCAGTCCCATACATCCATTCATGGCAATAAAATCCATATTTAAAGTTCTGGCTTTTTGAAGAACTGTTTTCCCACCAAGTTCATCCATTGGGAAATCTGCCATGCCATCTCCGATAAGTACCGCGTATTTCATAAATCCACCTGATATAAATATATTATATACTCAATTTTACAAATTATATAAGATCAAAATACCTATAAACTATTTATCAATGTAATTGTATAAAGTTAATGGTCATGCTATTATTATACAAAATCAACAATGGATGTTTGAGGTTTCTATGAAATATATATATTTTGTACTTACTTGTGAGACTTTTTAATATATTCTGGATAGTAATAACCGGATAACTGCTGAAAGTGCTGATGGTGATAAAATACGTGATGGGATATCGCAATAATTCGCTAAATTTTTGAAAACGAGGATATTTAATAAGTGAAAAATTGACTTGATGATGAGTATAACGGACAGGTAATTATAGTTAAAAACCAAACTGTTAAAGATATTAGTATCGATGATCTATATTGATGTCATCTATCAAACATTTGGGTTATTGAGTAGTCTACAAGGGGAGGATATATTTGATCAAAGAAGCTATGCTTTATGATAAACTTGATAATAATCGAGTACAGTGTAATGTATGCAGCCACAGATGCATCATCAAATCCGGCAAAAAAGGATTTTGCAGGGTTCGGGAGAATCGTGATGGTACATTGTACACTTTAATCTATGGTATTGTTTCAAGTGAGGCAGTTGACCCGATCGAGAAGAAGCCGCTGTTCAATTTTTATCCGGGTTCGCTTTCATATTCACTTGGAACAGTAGGATGCAATTTCAGATGTCGGCACTGCCAGAACTGGACGATATCACAGGTCGGGCATGATCAGGCGCACTATATTGAAATAATGCCAGATGAAGCGGTTTCACATGCCCTGAAATCGGGTTCAAAAAGTATTTCATGGACATATAATGAGCCTACAATCTGGTACGAATACATCTATGATTGTGCAAAACTTGCAAAAGAAAACGGACTTGCGACAGTCTATGTCACAAATGGTTACATCACGCCTGAAGCACTTCATAAAATAGCTCCATATATAGACGCTTTCAGGGTTGATATCAAGGCATTCACTGAAGAGTTCTACAGGAATGTGTGCAGTGCAAAACTTGCGCCGGTTTTAGAATCTGTGATACTTGCAAAGGAACTTGGGATGCATGTGGAGGTAATCAATCTTGTTATTCCTACACTTAACGATTCTGCTGATGAAATAAGACAACTTTGCAAATGGATATGTGACAATCCCGGCGCAGATACGCCGATCCATTTCACACGCTTCCATCCGTATTACAAGATGCGGGACTTTTCATCAACTCCGGTTAAAACTCTTGAAATGGCACATGATATTGCAAAAGAGGAGGGTCTTAGGTATGTATATATCGGAAATGTATTCGGGCATGAGTATGAGAATACATTCTGCCATGGTTGTGGAAATTTGCTCATCAGAAGGGAACTATTTAATGTCAGGGAATATAACATCACGCCAGAGGGTACATGCCCTGATTGCGGTGTGATTATACCGATTATTTTGGAACGTGCGGATGTGCATATTTGATACACCAAAATGGATGCAATTCGGAATATAATCTGGCGTAATCAAACCTTCTACGAACAAAAGCTTTAAGTTCAATCAATGCTTTAAGCAAATTCAACATCTGTGCAAATATATCACTAGGCAGGAACATGATGAGCAGCCATAACTCAGTTGGTAGAGTGTCTGGCTGTTAACCAGAATGTCACAGGTTCGAGCCCTGTTGGCGGCGTAATATTCCTGCAATATCACGATGGTA
>JAUVKD010000222.1 GCA_030596385.1 Methanosarcinaceae archaeon
AGTATGGTTTGTGAGTATGGTTTGTGAGTATGGTTTGTGAGTATGGTTTGTGAGTATGGTTTGTGAGTATGGTTTGTGAGTATGGTTTGTGAGTCATGGGTTTGGCAGCAGTGAAATCTGCCGCCTGCGGCGGAAACTGATGCTCCGTTCTCTTAATTTCCAGTAAATTGCTCCGTTTCTCTCTTCAGTTTCGGTTAAATAATCCGACACTTGGTAGTTGACACGGCAATAGAACGATCAATGTTATTATTCAATAACTCAGAGACACAACCTGATTTCCAGATCAATCAGTAATCAATTCCTATTATCTCATAAACCCGCTTCATATCGACATGCCTGCGTACCACATCAGCAAGTTCCTCATAAGCACTCAATTCAGAATCTTCCACTTGAGGCACATACTCGATCCCTTTTTTTTCATGCAGATATGATATTAGCGCCCGTTGTACGTTCTTATTTTCGAATAATCCGTGCAGATATGTTCCAATCACAAGCCCGGATTCATCAATACACCCCTCATCACCAAAGACCGGTGTGCATGATTCGGTTGCTCCCATGTGAATTTCGTAACCTGATATGGATTCACCCTTAATTGATCCGAATATTGCGCCGCTGTCTGTTACCGTCCTGGTCACCTGCACCGTGATCTTATCATACTCATCAAATATGGTTTCTATATCCAAAAGCCCGAGCCCCTTAAACTGCGCAGCTTCGCCATTCTCAATTCCTGAATCAATGATACTTTTTCCAAGCATCTGGTACCCTCCGCATATCCCGATGATCGGGACTTTGCCATGAAATTCTTTGATAAGTGCATCCATACCGCTCTGTTTTAGATCATGAAGGTCACTGATCGTATTCTTTGTTCCGGGCAATATTATAGCATCCGGCTTTCCGAGTTCTTCCCAAAGTTCTACATACCGAACCCGTGCCACATTCTCAAGCGGTTCGAAATCCGTAAAATTTGAGATCCTTGGAAAACGTATTACTGCAATCTCAATAGCAGTGTTGTTACCGGGTCTGCTTCTGGATTTATCATCAATCGATACCGAATCCTCGGACGGGATCCTGATTTCGAAATATGGGAGTACGCCCAGAACAGGAATTCCGGTACGTTCTTCAATTTCCCTTAAACCGGATTCAAGAATTGCAGGATCGCCCCTGAATTTATTGATAATAAAACCACACACATTCGCTCGCACATCGGCAGGCAGGAGTTCAATCGTACCATACAAACTTGCAAACACGCCTCCGCGCTCGATATCACCAACCAGTATAATCGGTGCACCGGTAAGCCTTGCAATGCCGATATTCACAATATCCCGATCATACAGGTTAATCTCTGCCGCGCCGCCGGCACCTTCCATAATTATTATATTGTACATAGCACCAAGCCGCTTAAGCGAACCTTTAAGAATGTCATGCATCATGTCAATGGAATCGTAATATTCACCTGCTGTTTTGTCGGCATACGGCTTACCAAGTATGATCACCTGGGATATTCGATCTCCTTTGGGTTTTAAGAGAACAGGATTCATGTCAACTGTGGGCTCAATGCCCGCAGCTTTTGCCTGGATCGCCTGAGCAATGCCAATCTCCTTGCCGTCTTTTGTTATCCAGGAATTCAAACTCATATTCTGCGCTTTAAAAGGTGCGACTTTATGATCTTTTGAAAGGATATTACAGATTGCAGTCACAATCGCACTTTTGCCTACATGGGAAGCAGTTCCCAAGATGAGCAAATGTTTTGCCGTTTTCTTTGATTTCATTTACACCGACCTGCAAGAATTGGTTTTATTAATGGATGGCAGATATATTCAACTCAAGTTTACTTGTCTTATGTCTAAAATGCCGATATTTCACATATAAGCAGCGGTTGTAATATATTTATACTTCAGTAACTAACATTTTTCAGGTATTATACTCATATAACTTCTGAGACTTTATATTACAGCCCACGTTTAACAAAATTGAAACTAAAAAAATGCCCACGGATCTGAGTGTTTTGAGAAGTGCACATTCATATTTCAACCCATATTTTTCAAAATGTGCTCACGTAAAACGTTGGATGCAAGAGCACCTGTGACATTCCCCTTTTCCGGAATGTAGATCGGGTGATTGACATAACACACCTTTTGACGTTCATATTGTATGATTTGATCGTAACGTGCCAGTAATGGAAACACGTTGTCTTCTTTTACTTTTTGAAAGTTATTTTCAAAATTGTGAATTTACGTATCCTCTTCAAATATAAGGGTAAATTATTCAATTTTGTGTATTTGTTCAACCATTGCACCGTTTTGTTGTGGCATTTTCGGTTAACGAGTTTGAAATAAAAATTGTGCTATCACACATGCGAGAGCGCGCATATTCCATACATAAGAAAGGTCTTTTCGCTAATGTACGGATTTATTCCGTGTGCATATTTTTAAAAATTCAATCTGCTGCAAAAACGCCCATGACATTCATTCAGTCGTGTGAAAATACATCGCATGTGACGGTTATATTGATTTTAATTTAAGAGTGGATAAATTCAGTTCCACAGTTAGATAAATACGCAATGATTTTTTTGTAATGTTTGGAATCCGCCGCCTGCGGCGGTATTGCTGCGTGGGGTCTTGCAATATGAGC
>JAUVKD010000123.1 GCA_030596385.1 Methanosarcinaceae archaeon
AGGGTCGCACATGAAATATCGAAGGCCACAGGTATTTCGGATTACAAAATGTTGTTCAGCGAGATGGAATTTAAGAAAACGGGTGCCCGGTTATAATTTGCACATCATGTGTTGTACATTATATGTTATATACTGTGCACCGATTGAATAGTATATACTATATGTTGTGTAATATGTATTATAAGTTCGATTCGAAATATAAGTAAGATTGATACACCAATATGATTCGGGATACTTGTATCAGGATGCGCTATAATGAACAATGAACGAAACTTACTTCCTCTTATGATCGATCTTAGTGGCAGGAAAGTCGTGATCATTGGTGGCGGCTCAGTGGGAGAGCGCAAGGCATCTCTTTTTTTAAAATATTCAGATGTTACTGTTGTGAGTGCAGGATTTACCTTAAAACTTAAGGAAACAAAGGATGCAGGTAAAATTGAATTGGTACAGGCTGATCTTGGATCGCTGCCAGATGACAGGATCCTGGACATTATCTCAAATGCCTTCTTAGTTATTCCTGCAACAAATGATCCATCACTAAATGATCGAATTGCCAGGATCGCGCATAAAAACGATATTTTAATTAATAAGGTTGATTCTATAGGTGATGTTGTGGTTCCTTCTGTAATCACAAGGGGCAACCTGACGATAGGGATATCAACACTTGGATCAAGTCCTGCACTTTCAAAATATACAAGAAAGAAGATCGAACAGGTGATAACTCCGCAGTATGCCGATATGATACGGCTTCAGGATGAAATGCGAGCGTATCTCAAACAACATGTTCCAATACAGGAAGACCGAAAACATATCCTGTGGGAAATACTTGACAACGTGGATGTTTGGAGTGCACTCTCACAATCATATGAAAAAGCGTCTAAAATAGCATATAATATAGTATTAGAACATAATAAGTAATAAATAAATATCAAAACCATCTCGACATGGAGGATATAGTTGACAGAAATATCAAGTATGGTAATAACGCATGCCAAAGCCAGTGTTGAAGAAATGGAAGGTGCATGGCATGGCGATCTTGAAAGTATGTTGAAACCCTTGTATGCACAGGAATTAATTTATGAATGTGCAGTTCTCAAAACATGTAACCGCGTTGAAATATATGTTGTTTCACCTAGGGGCAGCAAGATATTGTTCAATTTCGCAAAGAAAATGGGTGTGTCTTCAAGGATCGTTGAGTTCTATGATCATGATGAGACGTTATCACATCTTTTAAGACTTACATCGGGTCTTGAATCGATGATAGTTGGGGAAGACCAGATACTTGGGCAGATCAAAGAACTGTACGGTATCGCAAAGGATATAGGCACAACCGGCAGGATGCTTGATACCGCATTTGGCAAAGCGATACAGGTTGGAAAAAGGGTACGTACAGAAACGGGCATCAACAGGGGTTCGGTTTCGATCGGTTCTGCGGCAGTAGATCTTGCAGACGGGATACTTAATGGTTTAATCGGCAAAACAGTCCTTGTTATTGGTGCAGGTGAGATGGGAACACTTGTTGCACGTGCACTTGCCCACAAGAATATTAATGCGATATACATTGCAAACCGGACATTCGAAAGAGCAGAGATACTTGCCAACGAATTGGGCGGATTGGCTGTGCCCTACAGCAAGATTGAAGAATATGTGAAAACAGCAGACGTGGTTATTAGTGCAACATCAGCACCGCATTATGTGTTGACAGAAGAGATTATGGCAAAAGCGATGGAAAACAGGGATCATAAGATCCTTTTGATCGATATCGCAAACCCGCGTGATATAGAGGATTCAGTCACACAGGTTTCAAATGTAACACTCCATAATATTGACGGCTTGCGGGTCATCAATGAAAAGAACATGCAGATTAGGCATGAAGAAGCAAAAAAGGCAGAGGTTCTAATTGAAGAAGAACTTATTCTGCTAAAAACCCAGTTCAAGCGGCAAAGAGCAGATGGATTGATATCTGAATTATATGAACGGCTCTATGAAGTGCGCGAGCATGAAAAGGAGCGTGCTATTAACCGTTTGAAAGCATATCATTCGATTGGCGATATTGAAACAAAGGTAATTGATGACCTGACACATTCTATTGTCAACAAGATAGTTGCAGGGCCAACAAAAGCCCTGAGGGATGCGGCAGAGCATGATGATGAAGGGATGCTAAATACAATGTCAAAGTTAATTGAACTAAACAGTGCAAAAGAGGAGTGATAATATGTTTCCACAGGTTCGAATGAGAAGGATAAGAAGCGGCAAGATACGTGATCTGGTGCGTGAGACCGGACTTACGACAGATGATCTGATCTATCCTATGTTCGTGGATGAAACCATTGATTCTACGATTGGGATATCTTCTATGCCTGGTGTATACAGATTGCCTCTTGGCAGTGTGGCTGATGATGCAAAAGAGGCCTTAGATCTTGGAATTCCTGCGGTTATCCTTTTCGGTATCCCGAATAACAAGGATGAGATGGGTACGACCGCATATGGTGACAATGATGTTGTCCAGCAGGCTGTCCGTGATATAAAGAATGAACTTGGAAAAGACATTGTTGTGATAACTGATGTGTGCCTTTGTGAATATACATCCCATGGACACTGCGGTATTGTGGATTATGATACGGAAAAGATATTGAACGACCCAACCCTGCCACTGCTTGGCAAAACTGCAGTAAGTCATGCAAAAGCAGGCGCAGATATTGTTGCACCTTCCGGCATGATGGACGGGATGATCGGTACGATACGCTCTGCTCTGGATAATAACAATTTTGATGATATTCCGATAATGTCGTATGCTGCAAAGTATTCCTCTGCATTTTACGGACCATTCAGGGATGCGGCCGAATCCGGTTATTCGTTCGGTGACCGGTCAAGTTACCAGATGGATCCTGCAAACTCGAATGAGGCTATGCGTGAGGTTGCGCTTGATATCCAGGAAGGTGCGGATATTATAATGGTTAAGCCTGCAATTCCCTATCTTGATATACTCTACCGCATTAAGACCGAGTTTGAGATGCCAACTGCTGCGTACAATGTGAGCGGGGAATATGCAATGCTAAAAGCCGCCGCGCAGAACGGCTGGCTGGATGAAAAAGCGGTTATGTACGAGTCACTTCTTTCGATCAAACGCGCGGGTGCGGATATGATTTTAACATATTTCGCAAAGGATAT
This sequence comes from Methanosarcinaceae archaeon, assembly GCA_030596385.1. Taxonomy (GTDB): domain Archaea; phylum Halobacteriota; class Methanosarcinia; order Methanosarcinales; family Methanosarcinaceae; genus Methanovorans. The sequence goes on from JAUVKD010000123.1 coordinate 3,172, forward strand.
GGCACGGATGCTGGGTGAGTGTGAAGGTTTTTAACATATGTGTTTAGAGTTATAAAACACAGATCAAATATAGAGGTGTGAAATTGCAGCATATTACAAAATCTGAAATTTATTTTGATGGAGAGCATTACTGTGCAAGATGTTTGGACATTGACGTATTCACCCAAGGCAACACATTAGACGAAGTTATGACGAATCTTCAGGAAGCGGTCAGTCTGCATTTGGAAGATGAAGAGCCAGATCATGTTGTGGGCAGCACTTCCTTTTTGGCGATGATGGAAGTTCCGGTTTGAGATTCATGAATGATAAACTTCCAGTGGTTTCGGGCAAAAAACTCATTAAACTGTTTACAGCATTGGAATATAGTATTGTGCGCCAACGTGGCAGTCATATCAGACTTAAAAAAAGTACAGCTGCAGGAACACATTCGATAACAATTTCAAATCACGACGAAATCGCAAAGGGTACATTAAGTGATACACTCAATAAAGTTAGTATTTAGAACCAAACTAGCAAAGAGGACTTAATTGAGATGTTGAAATAAATTAGATTCAATGGTGGTCACATGAGTTTAGAAAAATCAAAATTATTATACGAAAAAGCCAGGACACTACTTCCTGGCGGAGTGAGCAGTCCTGTTCGGGCAATCAAGCCATATCCATTCTACACAGCATCTGCAAGCGGTTCAAAGATTACGGACGTTGACGGGAATGAATACATTGATTATTGTATGGCTTATGGTCCGCAGATACTCGGGCACGCTCATCCGCATATCAGGCAGGCGATAGTTGAGCAGTTGGACAAGGGGTGGCTGTACGGCACACCTACAGACCTTGAGGTTACACTTGCGGACAAGATCGTATCCCTTTATCCGGGCATTGACATGCTAAGGTTCGTTACAACCGGCACGGAAGCAACCATGAGCGCACTGCGGGCAGCACGCGGGTTTACGGGTAAGAATAAGTTCATTAAGATAGAAGGCGGTTTCCACGGCGCACACGAGGCGGTGCTTGTCAAGGCAGGTTCCGGCGCGACCACACACGGTAAGCCGGATTCGCTCGGGATACCGGTGGATTTCACACGAAATACGCTTCAGGTCCCGTATAACGATATTGAGGCAATGGTAACTACAATCGAATCCAATCAGGATGATATGGCTGCGGTTATCATAGAACCTGTTATGGGAAATATCGGTCCGATCCTGCCTGGGGGGGATTATCTTAAAGATGTGCGTAAGGTCACAGAGGAGAACGATGTTGTACTGATATTTGATGAGGTAATAACAGGATTCCGCCTTGCTATGGGGGGTGCACAGGAATATTTCGGTGTCACTCCTGACATGACAACACTTGGAAAGATCGTTGGCGGAGGAATGCCTATCGGTGTGATTGGCGGAAAGCGCGAGATCATTGAGATGATATCACCATCAGGAATTGTGTATCAGGCAGGCCCGTTCAGTGGCAGTCCCGCTTCTGTGGCAGCCGGTATCACGGTGCTGGATATTCTTGAAAAGGAGAATGTGAACAAAACACTGAATGCCACAGGTGACATGGTTCGTGCACGGTTGTCGGATATTGTTTCTGACATGGGACTTGATTAT